>JBAQSX010000184.1:0-14398 GCA_049296695.1 Methylococcaceae bacterium
ATACTACAGCTATTAAAAAAGCCAAGCCTGAAAAAATACTAACGCCTCAGCCATCGGTTAAACAATTAGATATTGAATCAGAATTCGCGCCTTTAATTAAAAAAACGCCTACTGATAAGCAATGGACACTAGATTTATTAATGTCACTGGAATGGAAACGCTATGAAGTCTTATGTAAAGAATGGCTAATCATTCATAAACAACGTGCAAAATTAACTAGTATTGGCGCGGATGGCGGTATTGATATTACTATTAGCGACAAACACGGCAATATTATTGCCATTGCCCAATGTAAAGCCTTTCAACAAAAGGTCGCTGTTAATTTATTGCGTGAGTTTTATGGGGTTATGGCAAGTGAAAAAATTAGAAAAGGTATTTATTTCACCACCTCAGATTTTACTCAAGAAGCAATTTTATTTAGTAATAATAAAAATATTGAATTAATTAATGGTAAGAGTTTATTAAGAAGTATTCATGCTTTAAGTGCTGAGCAACAACAGTATTTATATCAATTAGCCACTGAGGGTGATTATACTACGCCCACTTGTCCTAGTTGTGATACTAAAATGCTAAAACGTAACAGTGAAAAAGGTGAGTTTTGGGGTTGTAGGCATTATCCAAAATGTAAAACCATTTTAAATGTTAGAAAGTCTGCTTAATGATTAAACGCTATTAAGCGAATCGTTAAAGTTTTAAAAATTGCGTATAATAAGCAATTAAAGTTTCAACAATAACAAACTAAAACAATGAAAAAATTACTGTTTCAATTTGATACTGATAAGCACGCATCCACATTTGACACTGTAGTCGCTTATGACGGTGGTGCAGATCATGTCATCACACATGGCAATGTCACGCCTGATACTGTTGCGGCTTTGGTCGAAGGCACAATTTTCACCCGCGCCCCTAAAGATAAAAAAAATACCGCCATTTTTGTCGGGGGCAGTGATATTGTGGCAGGACAGGCTTTGTTTAAAGCGGTGCAACACCATTTTTTTGCAGATTTTCGCGTTTCAGTGATGCTCGATAGCAACGGCAGTAATACCACCGCCGCCGCCGCTGTAGCAAAATTAGCAAGTAGCGGCACATTGGCGGGTAAAAAAGCCGTAGTATTAGCAGGCACAGGCCCTGTGGGTCAACGCGCCGCTGTAATGCTGGCTCAAGAAGGTGCGTGCGTTTCAATTACAGGGCGGTCTTTGGTGCGTGCCGAGCAAGCTTGCGCAAATATGAAGGCGCGTTTTGGCGTAGATTTAACTGCTATTGAAGCTTTTGATAATGAAGCGCGGGGTTTGGCAATTAAAGATGCCAATATCGTATTAGCCACAGGTGCGGCGGGTATTCAATTATTAACCCCAGAGCAATGGCAAGATAATCCCCATATTGAATTAATTACAGATGCCAATGCCACGCCACCTTTAGGGATTGGCGGTACTGATATGATGGACAGAGGCATTAATCGCCACGGTAAAATTATCTGGGGTGCAATTGGTTTTGGTACTTTAAAACTGGCATTACATCGCGCTTGTATTGCCCAATTATTTGAAGATAATAAACAAGTATTAGATGCCGAGAATATTTTTGCATTAGCAAAAAAAATGGCGTAAAAATTTAATGGGGCAATAGACTATGCCTTATTTAATTAATTACTGAAATTACGCAAAGATAATAAAAAGGCTATTGTATGAGTGGGCGCGAATTAATTCGCGCCCACAACACACTTAAGTATTTGATTTTTTGAATTTCAGTCAATTAGTGCATTTTACGACGATTAATTTCAAGCATTAATTTTTGAATTAATTGCTTTACTTGCTCTTTTTCACGCGCATCAACGCGCATCACGGGAATATGAAAACCATGCTCTTTAGCATATTGATGATATTCCACTAAATGGGTATCAGTATTATTATCATCATAATGCGTTACCGCAATTAAAGCAGGATGCGATTGCAAAAAATCATGATGGAAATTTAAAAAATAATCCAACTCATTTAAAGGATTACTATGCCCATTATCAATCATAACCACCATACCCGCCGCGCCTTTACAGACAATAGATGCCATAAAATTAAAACGGCGTTGTCCAGGTGTGCCATAAATATGCAGTTTAGCATCTTGCAAATGCACCACCCCATATTCCATAGCAACTGTGGTGTGATCTTTACGGTGTAGGGCATCATTTTCTGTGGCTCTTGCCTCAGTGCTTAGCATTGCTTTTTCGCTAATGGCTTGAATGCTTGTGGTTTTACCAGAGCCTACATTACCTACAAAAACCAGCTTAAGTTCATTCTTGGGCTCAATATTGGCAGGACTGTGCGTATGTAGACTATTTGTCACTGAATGATCAATATTTAAAAACACGAGAGTTCTCCTTTTGGAATGAAATTTTTCTCGTATTAAATAAAGCAATATCGATGCCAAATATAATTACTATAAAAATCAATAAGTTAAAATAATTACCTAGTAATAATGTAGGAAGTTTATGTCAGTTAATCGACTTTATGCTTTTATTATTGGAACGCATGATGTTTCATGTTAAAAAATGAGGTAGTGCATCAAAAAAGTAGGTTAGTTAATATTAAACCTTTCGGAGTTCAAACCTAGGTTTGAACTCCAGCTAAAATGGCGTTTTGTTAAAACCTACTCTTTTGAAGCACTACCAAAAATGACTCGCAATAAGTAGTCGCTTTTATTTGCTAACAATATTGATAGTAAAATTACATGGCAATTTTGACACAATAACTATTACGCATTGACTATAAAAACACTGTAATTAAATAAATCATCCTATTTTTTGATTCCCTACTAAATTTTCACCCGATACTATGATAACCATTAATAGCAAAGAGCTTAAAATTGGCATGTATGTCTCTGGTTTAGATAGACCATGGGAAGGTACACCCTTTTTATTTCAAGGCTTTCTTATTGAACATGAAAGCCAGATAGCACAATTACAAAAATTTTGTAAAAACGTACAAATAGATACTGAGCAAAGTGACAAATCACTTACTTTTAAAACTAATCGAAATCCATTAGCCGCATTGAAGGCTAATTTTACGCAAATATTTTCAAAACCCGCGCCCCCGCCGCCTATTATGCGCGGTGTCACTCAATCTAAAGCCAATTTTACCCGTCCACTCAATATTACCGCGCTCAATTCTGAAGAAGAATTACTGTTTGAAGAAGAATTAGAAGTCGCAAAAGATGTTTATCAAAATACATCAATGTCTTTACATAAAGTATTAGATGATTTTCGTTTAAATAAAAACGTGACTAAAGCCGAAGTCGAGACTTGTGTTAATGGAATTATTATTAATGTAGTGCGTAATCCTAATGCACTTTTATTATTAACTAATTTAAAATCAAAACAACAAGACACCGTAAGACACAGTATTAATGTTTGTGTTTTATGTTTATTATTTGCACGGTATTTAAACTTTGATGCTGAGCAACTTTCTGATTTAGGTTTTGCCGCTTTATTACACGATGTGGGTGAAGCCAAAGTCCCTCAGACTATTTTAGATAAACATAATCGCGGTTTAAGTCCTGAAGAAAAAATACAAATGGAAAGACATGCGCAATATGGTGCGGAAATGTTACGCGCTAATGCAGAAATACCCGCTATTGCCGCTGAAGTGGCTTATTCACATCATGAACGGGTTAATGGTAAAGGTTATCCACGCGGTTTAAAGGGTGAAGAAATTAATTTATTTTCTAGGTTATTATCAATTGTGGATGTTTATGAAACGGTGACTAATTATCCGGGTGCAAAAATACAAATTACGCCCGCCAGCGCGCTTAAATCGATTTATTCTATGTGTAATAGTTTTTTTGATCAGGCATTAGTGGAGAGTTTTATTAAATGTTTAGGCGTTTATCCCGTAGGTAGTGTGGTGAGATTGAATAATGGTGAAATTGGGATTGTTATTGATATAAAATCAGGGAAACATTTATTACCCACGCTAATGTTAGTACAAGACAGTCAGGGTAAAACCTATTGTCCGCCTAAAGTGATTAATTTAGATACCTTTAGAGATAAAGAAGGCTTACCCAAATTATTAATTTCTAAAGTAGTAGACCCCAGTGTTTTTGGTATTGATTTAAGTGAATTTTTAGTAAGAGCGACTATTTAATTAGAACTATATTTACAGACTGCCCCTGCCTTTAAAATAAATGATATAGTACCACGCTATTAATTGTTGCTCGGTAGTTAAACGTAAAATGGCAGGTTCAATATCAGTAAAATGCCAATTAATTTTAACGTCTCTATGCAATTTTTCTATCGCCCCATCAATAGCAGTGCTTGGTTTTTCAGGCTCTGCTAACCATGCTAAAAACGGCAAAATAACGTAAAGTTCATTTTTATTGTCAATTAATGCGCTAGCAGTAGTAATGCGTTGTAAACAACGGGTTTTATCATTTTGTACTAAAGCTAATTCAGCATCATTACTTAAAATTAAAACATGTTGAAAATTAATATCTAATGCTTTGCTATAAGATTCTTGTGCTTGTTCTAATTTATTCTGCTCTAAATAAATTAATCCTAAATTGTTCCAAGCTCTTTCATCATTTGGTTTTATTTCTACTTGTTTACGATAAGCATCACAAGCTTGTTCTACTTTATTTGAACTAGACAAAGCACAACCTAAATTATACCAAGCCAGTTCATGATTAGGTTTAATTTTTACTTGTTGGTGATACGCATGAATCGCTTCTTCTAATTTTCCTAAATCATGTAAAGCACAACCTAAATTATGCCAAGCCATTTCATGATTGGGTTTAATTTCTATTTGCTTATAGTAAGCATTACAAGCCTGTTCTAATTTTCCTAAATAAAATAAAGCAATGCCTAAACCAAACCACGCATTTTCATAATCAGGTGCAATATCAATTAGTCTTAAAAAAACCTGACTCATTTTTTGATATTGTTTTTCATCTTCTAAAACTATAGCCATATTATTTAAAATTTCGGCATCATTAATATGCTCTAAATTAAACTGCTCATCACTGATTAATTGATGATAAAGCTGTTCTAAGAGAAATAGCGCATCTTTAGTTAATTGATACTGTTGGGCAAAGAAATCAGCTAATTGTTTATGTAAGTTTTTAGTTTGCTCTAATTCTAACCAGCCTTTATAAGCCGCATAACTCAATAATAAATCCCGAATTTCATCATGTAAGCGCGTGCTATCAGTCTCTAAACGTAAAGGCGATAATAAACCTGCTTGAATAAAGCTATCGCGTAACAAATTAGCCTTCTCTGCAAATAAAATAATTAAAATTGGTTTAGTTAAACTGCGCGGCAATGCCATTTGCCATGCTAATTCTTCTAAGTCTAAATTATGCTGCATTACCCGTTTAAATAAAGCTAATTTACAACGGGCATTATCGGTATTAATTGAATTTAATTCACTCTCAGTTTCGGGTATGGCAAATAAACTTTCAATACTCGATGTTTGTGCAAGTTTTGTTATATCTGAGTCATTGGCTAATTCTAAACTGACAAAATTCAATGCCAATTGCAACCATAACGGAATACCATTAAATGACAAACGATTTAATAAACTCAGTAATGCCTGTTGCGTTTGTTCATCGAGTAATAAGGCTTGCAGATTAGTATAATCACTGCAACTAATTAAATTAATAATATCGTCATCATTAAACTGCGGTAAGCTTTGTGCCTTAGTTTGCCAATACCCACCTTTTCGTCCTGCAATAATCACTATCGCCCCGTGTTTTCTTAAAAACTCAATGAAATTATCTAACCAATCTTGCAAACTTAATTGTACAGGCGCGGCGGTTAAGTGTTGATTGAGCTTACTATAACGACTATTAATTTTTTGTTGACTCAATTCTTGCGCGGCTTGCAGGCGTTCATAAGTATCAATAAAAATTAACGGCTGTTTTTTGCAATCTTTTTTCAGTGCGTTTAATAAAAATAATTCAGGGTCGCCGAGTTTTTGTTTATTTATTTTTTCGATATATTCTGGAATATTTTTGAAAAGTTTATCTAACCATTTATCAATAATAACTACCCAATTTATTACCGATTCTTTGCTTTCTTCATTTACATTTTCACTATTATCTCCCAAAACCGCTTGTGTCGTCTCTGTTGCTAAATCTTTATAACTAGCTATTATTTCAATAGGATTTTTATAAGTCCCCTTGATTTTACTTAATGCCTTTTGGGTTTCAGTTAATCCTTGTCCGCATTTTGCAAGATGCGTTAAAAACTCAACAGTAGTTTTTAATGGCGGCACATCGTTTATATCAATAAAACTTTGTCCTTTATTCGCATAAATATCGGCAATATGCCGCAATAAGGTACTTTTACCCATACCCGACTTACCTGTAATAACAAATAACGCACCTTGCTTGGTATTAATTAAATGCTTAAGCTCGGTTAATTGTGGCTCTCTGCCAATAAAGGGAAGTGTCATATAATTAAGGTAAATGATTAATACTACAGTTACGCAGAAAAATTAAATAAATTGGAGTCCAATAGCTTTAGCTATTGGTTTGGTAAATAGCTAAAACTATTCAACTCCTGTTTTTGTTAATCCTTTACCTAACGTGAGTTAAATATCTAAATTATTAGCAAATAATTACAATATCAATAATTGCTTAGCGTAATCGGTATGCAATAATTTTCCTGTGCGTTGCAACACAAAAAAACCACGATTTAACGCTTCACGTTTGGCATCATCATTAATATGAAAAGAAGCAATTGCACCATATAATTTATAACTCGAATAAATAGGAAATAACTGTTTAAAATGGCGCATTTTCCGCTCTAATTTATTCAAATCATTTTCATGAGCTTTATATTTCACTTCCACAATACCAATAGCATCACCATTAGTCATCACTAAATCATATTCTTCTTGAATATTAGCTCGATGCTTTTGCATATTTTTAGTAATATCCTCAAAATGAATCTCACCCAAACGGGTATCTTTAACTAAGCTATTAAAGAAAAACTCTTCAGCAACATCCCCTTGATTTTTAGACATATTCCCTAATTGAATACCGATGCTTTTTAATTTTTCATCGGTGCGTTTAAACTGTTCATCGGTTTTACGCATTTGCTCGTCAGTGTGGCGCATTTGTTCATCGGTTTTACGCATTTGTTCATCGGTTTTCTTTTGTCGTTCGCTTAATTCACGTTGGCTTTGCGCTATTTCACGTTGACCTACTGCTAAACTTGCGACTAATTGTTTTAATTCTTCGTCTGTCATAACTATTACCTGCTTAATTATGAAGGTCAGGCAAAGCCTGACCTCCTGTTTATTCTATTACCGCTTCAATTAAATCGACGCGTTGAAAACCACGCGGCAAACCTAAACCGCGTTTGGCTCGATTACTTAAATAATAACGAATATCGTCTGGTTTTAATACTAAAAAGCGTTTTCCTGAATAGACTTTTAATGAGCCTTGCTGAGTAATTACAGCAATAGATAGTATTAAATCCGTACCAGCGGCGACTTCTTCATTAATTAATTGAATCAGTTTATTACCTTTGCCTTTCGCTAACACAGGCAATTCAGCTACAGGAAAAATTAATAACCGTCCTTGCAATGTAACCACTGCTAATAAATCCGTTTCGTTTTGAATTAACACAGGCGGCAATAACTTAGCATTATCCGTTAAAGTTAAAACCGCTTTACCTGCTTTATTTTTACTGGCTAATTCTTTTAAGGGCAATTTAAAGCCATAACCTACAGAACTGGCTAATATATAATAATCTTCGCTATTACCTGTAAGTAATTGACTAAATACCGCGCCTTCGGGTGGATTTAATTTACCCGTCAACGGTTCGCCTTGACTACGCGCTGAGGGTAATTCGTGGGTATTAATACTATAAGCCCTGCCTGTTGAATCTAATAAATAAGTGGGTTTAGTAGACCAGCCTTTAATTGCCATTAATAAATTATCCCCTGAGCGATAACTTAAACTACTGACATCAAATTCATGTCCTTTCGCGGCTCGAATCCAACCTTTACTCGATAATATAATGGTTAATGGTTCATTAGTAATTAAGGTATTGGCTTCTAAGGCTTGCGAACTATTACGCGCAACTAAAGGCGAACTACGTTCATTACCGTATTGAGCGCAGTCTTGTTGCAATTCTTTTTTAACTAAGCGATTTAATAGTTTTTCATCGCCTAAGGTTTTTTCTAAACTGGCTTGTTCTTTAGCAAGATTTGTTTGTTCAGCGCGGATTTTAATTTCTTCTAGCTTAATTAATTGGCGCAGTTTTAATTCTAAAACGGTTTCCGCTTGTGAATCACTTAAAGCAAAACGTTTAATTAAAACAGGTTTGGGCGAATCTTCATTGCGAATAATACTAATTACTTCATCAATATTGAGATAAGCAATTAATAATCCCTCTAAACTATGCAAACGGTTAATCACTTTATTTAAACGATGTTGCAAACGGCGGCGCACGGTTTGGGTTCTAAAACTAAGCCATTCTATTAATATCGTCCTCAAGCCTTTTACTTGCGGCTTACCGTCTAAACCTATCATGTTCATATTCACGCGATAGCTTTTTTCTAAATCGGTGGTGGCAAATAAATGCGACATAATCGCGTCAATTTCTTTATCTTTGCCTTTTTTGGGCATGATTAATAAACGCGTGGGATTTTCGTGGTCGGATTCGTCGCGCAAATCCTCGAGCATGGGCAGTTTTTTTGCCAGCATTTGCGCGGCGATTTGCTCTAAAATTTTCGCGCCAGACACTTGATAAGGTAGGGCGGTAATCACAATTGTGCCGTCTTCGACTTCATAAGTTGCCCGCATTTTTAATGAGCCGCCGCCTGTCGCGTAGATTTTTTTAATATCGTCTGCGGGGGTGATGATTTCGGCTTGGGTGGGATAATCAGGCGCGGGGACGCTCCCGCAAAGTTGTTCTAGCGTGGTGTCGGGATTGTCGAGTAACTGCACGCAAGCATTAACCACTTCGGTTAAGTTATGCGGTGGAATATCGGTTGCCATGCCGACCGCAATGCCAGTCGTGCCATTTAATAAAATATTGGGCAGACGCGCTGGCAATTGCTCAGGTTCTTGCAATGAGCCGTCAAAATTATCCACCCACGAAACCGTATCTTGACTGAGTTCGCTTAATAAACTATTGGCATAAGCAGTGAGGCGCGATTCGGTGTAACGCATGGCGGCGAAGGATTTAGGGTCGTCAGGTGAACCCCAGTTGCCTTGTCCATCGACTAGCGGATAGCGATAAGAAAACGGTTGCGCCATCAATACCATTGCCTCATAACAGGCTGAATCACCGTGTGGATGATATTTGCCTAAACAATTATGCACCGCGCAACCGTGAACCAGTAGTTCGTGGCTATCATCGGCAATGCGAACATCAAAGGTTTCAGCAGGCGGCACGGCGGTAATGCTGGTAACGCTTAACACGCAATAACTATCCAGCAAGGTTTTTAAACGCGCTAACAGTGGCGAATCAATGCGTTCTAACTTGGTTAAAATTTGCCATTCATGCAGTTGCCGATAAGAAATATCTTTATCATGCAAGTCACTGGAATAACGGATTTTAGAACCACTAGGATATTTAATCCCCGCTCTAAATTTATTGCCGTGTTTATCACGATACCAACCGCCACCTAAGTGATGCTTGGATAATTCAGTAAAAATGGCAGAGCTGGGAATACATTCTGAGCGGGTATTAGCAAGACGCACATCAACAGCGTCTGCGATACGCTGGGCGTGATAACGTTTTTTGCTAATTTTGAGCGAGTCTTTTATGGCCGCGCAAAACCGTGAGGCATCATTACCCGTAAGCGTTAAGCTGTGCAGGTCTTGATAATGCGCTTGCTGGCGCGGACGTGATGAATACACCGCATGAATACCACTATCAGCGAGCATGGCTTGTATTTGTTTAAGCAATAATGATGAGGCTGAACTCATTGAGGCTTCGCGGTGTTTAGCGCGAATATGGCCATCACCATCAACAAAACCCGCTAGAAACGGCGTGTATAAACGTCTATCAGCTAAAATCCATTGGGGTACTTGTTTGCTTTCGCAAGTAGTTTCACAGGCTTGATACGCCTCATCTAAACCCGTAAAGCGCACACAATGTTGCAAGGAATGATGCTCGATTTTAGGTATAACTTGCCGCCAACTGGCTTTAATACCTTTTGCTACGCAATAGTTATATAAAAATTCTAAGGGTTCAGCATCAACCATATTAATGGTGACGCGCTTAGAACGATTGCGGTCAGCTAAACAACCTTCGGCAACTAATAAACCTACGATATAGGCTAAATCATGCCTATCACTATCGGGGTGTTGTTCTGCTTCACCTAAACAATAAGGGCTAGATACCAGCACCCGTTTTTCTGCCAATTTATCAGCACGTTCCCAGCTAATGGTTAAATCATCATTGAGAACCCGAAACAATTGCCCTTCGGTTACGCTTAACACCGCGCCATTATTTAAGGCAACCTCAACAATGGCTTGGGGTGGATTAGCAAATAATTCCAAAACCTCACTGACACCGCCATTGGGCATTAAGACTTTATTGCCTAAAGCTATGTTTTCAATCGGCATTAATCCTGTTTCGGTATGCACCAACGTACCTTTAACAAAGCAATCACCCACCGTCCGCGCTGACTTTTTATGTTTCGCGCCCGCATTCAAACCCAATTCTGACATGGCATAAACAATACGCCGCTGTACGGGTTTTAGCCCATCGGCGATATTGGGTAAGGCTCTATCTAAAATAACGTACATGGAATAATCCAAATACGCTTTTTCGGCAAAATCCTTCAGTGGGATTTGTTCAAAATTTTCTGGGATACCCATTAAAACGTGTCCTCGTCTAAATCATAATGTGCTTGCAAAGCTTTAATGCTTGCTAAGCTGTCTTGACGTAACTTTTTACGGATTTCAGCGGCCGCGTGCAAGCGTTTTTCAGTCTCAGATTCTAATTGCAAAGGCGGAATCGGCGTGGGTTTACCGTCTTCACCCATCGCCACCATAGTGAAATAGCACGAAGTGGTGTGACGTTTTTCATTAGTGCGTAGATTTTCAGCGACCACTTTAACGCCCACTTCCATAGACGAACGCCCGACATAATTAACGTGCGCTAAAAAAGTCACCAACTCACCGACATTAACTTGTTGCCTAAAAAATACTTGGTCAAGCGCGGCGGTGACCACATAGTGTTTGCAATACTTAGCCGCGCAAGCATAAGCCACTTGGTCGAGGAGTTTTAATAAAGAACCGCCGTGAACATTGCCCGAAAAGTTTGCCATATCGGGGGTCATCAGCACGGTCATGGTGAGAGATTTTTCTTGTTTGCTCATAAGTAATAGATTGCCAAAGGAATTATCGCGCTAATGCTACTAGTTAATAGCAATTAAAGGTAGTATTCACTTTATTTTTTGAGTGTAAAACCAAACAGTCACGCTTTTTACAGCGTCTTTTTAATTGATTTTAATTACAAATAAATACCCATGAACCGATTAAAAAACTTATCGCCTTTGTTAATAATAATCCTGTGTCATAACCTCCCCGCTCAAGTGATTACAGACGGCAGCATGGGGCATAAAGGTATTATTCCCGCTGATAATCATCATCAAATAACCATCGCGCAAAACATAGGAACAACTGCAGGTAACAATTTATTCCACAGTTTTCAAACTTTTAATATTAATAGTAATGAAAGCGTTACTTTTACAGGCTCAAATAATTTACAAAATGTTATTAGTCGGGTAACAGGCGGTCAAATATCGCATATTAATGGCTTATTAAAATCCAATATTGCACAGGCTAATTTTTATTTTATTAATCCAGCGGGGATATTTTTTGATAAACACGCTCAAGTAGATGTTCCAGCCGCGTTTCATATTAGTACCAGTGATAGCCTGCATTTTAGCGATGGTCATGCTTTTTTAGCCTCATTAGCGGCAACAACCAATAACTTAAGTGTTGCACCCCCAACAGATTTTGGCTTTTTAAATAATAACTCAGGTGATATTCATATTCAGGGTGCAAATAACTATGATTACCATAACGCAGGGTGTAATGGAAATTGCTTAGAATTTACGCATCATAATGATGTATTATTGAATGCCAATACTATTATTATTAATCAAGGCGCGTTATTAAATCATAATGGCACAGTATCGTTCAATGCCAATAATATTTTATTAGATAATAATAGTGCTATCGATACCAGTACCCATTCAGCGACTACTAGCGGCGATATAACTATATCAGCTACAAAACTGACTGTTGATAATTCCAATATTAATGCTAACGCCAATGCAAATTCTACAGGTAATGCGGGTACAATAAATATAAAAACCAAAGAATTGGCTATTACTGGTAATGGACAAGATAATTACCGAGGTATTTTCAGTAGAACTTATGCTACTGGTAATGCAGGAAACATTGCTTTAAATAGCGATAGCTTATCAATAACTAACCAAGGTGGAATTAGTGGCACTACTTATGCAAAAGGGGATGGCGGACTCATTAATATTAGAGGTAATAGTTTAAATGTATTAAATGGTGCTTATATTTCTAGTAATACCAACAACTCTGGCCACGGAGGTAATATTGAAATCGATGTTAATAATATTAGGCTTGATGGACAAGGGCATTTTGTTAATAATAAATGGATTGGTAATGTAGCTTTGATTAGTAGCAATGCAAATAGCACAGGTGATGCAGGAAACCTTAATATTAATGGTAATAGTTTGAATTTATTAAAAGAGGCTTATATTACCAGCAATACCAGTAGCTCTGGTCACGGAGGTAATATTGAAATCGATGTTAATAATATTATGCTTAAAGGAGATACTAATAACTTGATTTGGATTCCATCAGCGATTAATAGTAATGCGAGTGCATCAGGTCATGCAGGTAATGTCAATATTGAAGGTTATAATTTAGTATTAAATAAGGGTCAAATTAGTAGTAGCACTTGGGGAACGGGTAATGCTGGTGATGTTAAAGTAAATATTAACAATAATATTGATATTGATAACGCTATTATTGGTAGCGATACCCATAATGCAGGTAATGCAGGAACAGTTAATGTTACAGGCGACAATTTAACTATATTGAATAGCGGTAAAATTAGTAGCGATACAGTCGATACCAGCAGTGGTCAGGCGGGTGATGTTGTAGTTAATGCCAATACAATAGATATTGGCGGGTATATTGATTATGGTAAAGGTGTTATTGATTATAGCGCGATAACAGCTGAAGCATTTAATAGTTCAAAAAGTGGACAAACAGGTAATATTACTGTTATTGGTAATAAACACATTTATCTTCATGATGGTGGACAAATCGCCATTAGAAACGGGGTATTGCTTCATAACCCCACTATAATAAAACCTAGTCGTTTAAGTGTGACTGCGCCTGATATTTTACTAGAAAGTGATGCACAAATAACAACACAATCTGTATATAATATTAATTCAGGACAGCTTACTATTAATTTTGAACATCAATTAAGTTTGCATAATGCCAGTATTACTACTGAAGCAAATGCAGGTAATGGTGGTAATATCACGATTAATGGCGGTGAACTTATTAATTTATATAATAGTAAAATTCACACAATTACTAATAATATAAAAGACACCGCTATGAATGGTGATGTAACGATTACAGCGGATGTGTTATTAATGAATGAAGGTGAAATTGTTGCAAGATTGCCCAGCAAAGGAAATTATCTTAATAAGGGTGGTTTTGCTAACTTAAATTTCAAAGCGATTGTTCCTAGTAATAATCAATTACAAATTAATGACAAGACTTTTGATAATTTTGAAGCGGCTGGTATGCCACTCAATATTATTAGAACCGCTGATTCTGGCTGGGTAACACCACAATTAAATATCAGTGGTGATATTGTAGTATTAAATCCTAATACTATTGTTTTACCCAACTTAAATAAAGATAGTTGTGATAACGCGCCACTACGCAAAAATTCGTTAATACATAAAGGTAAAGGTGGACTTACTTTTAATGAAAAAAAATGGGTGTTTGTACCAGCAATTAATTTAGCTTTAAATGCTAAATTACAATCCGCTATTAGCCCTAATCAATTAGCAAATAATTCGCTGATTGATAATAAAACGCCTTGCGTACCTTTAACACAATAACGAATGTGAACGGTGATTTAAAAGAGTAATTGTATATTGCAATATAATGAAATATAAAGTAATTACTACTTATTGGTTATTATTACTCAATGGTAACCCGATAGCATAAATTTTATAAAACGCCTTTAGGTAATTATAAGATAATGGTATTCATTAATTGGTAGTGCTTCAAAAGAGTAGGTTTTAACAAAACGCCATTTTAGCTGGAGTTCAAACCTAGGTTTGAACTCCGAAAGGTTTAATATTAACTAACC
>JBAQSX010000185.1:0-8011 GCA_049296695.1 Methylococcaceae bacterium
TAAGCGTATAACTACCTGTGCTGAGGTTATTACCGCTAGCACTTAAATAATAAGTCCCCGTGCTGGGCGCGACAAAATCAGGCAATAGGGCATTATTATAAATACCCGAATCATCATCACTGGCAACGACTGCACCTGTGCTGTCTAACACCGTTAAATACGGGTCGCTGAGTGTACCACTGCCCGTATCTGAGCCTTTAACCCCAAAACTGTAATGCGCTCCAGCATTTAATTGAACTTTAAATAAATCATTATCGCCCCCAATTTCGATAACGCCTGTTATCGAATCACCTACGTTTAGGTTAGGTAATGGTGCGTTGCTATCGCTTGGTGTATTGGCATAATCATCGATTAGGCTGTTTAAAGTTGGCGCAGTCATAAAAAAACCTCAAAACGATTAGATAGTTAAGTAAATTGATTAATGAACCCCTAATGCGGGTTCAAACTTTGTATTGATTGGCTTAGCTTTGATAGTAGCAGATACTATTTATCATCGCTAGGAAGTTTTTATCTTAAATAACTGAAGTTACGCAAAGGTAGAAATAAAAAATAAATTGTAGGGGCAAATTATTATTTGCCCCTATACAACAATCGCTTGTTATTGAAGGCAAATAATAATTTGCCCCTACATTTGTAACCTTTGCGTAACTTCAGTTAAATAAAACTAATTAATGTCATACCGTTGTCAGTTAAATTATTTTATTAAAATGATTTTAAGATAAAATTATTACAGGCACCGCCAAATACAAAAAAATCTCAAAACACTTAAATTTTGAGTATTCCTAATATTTAAAAGCTTATTACCCATTAACTTTGATAATTTTAATTTACTTATTTAGCAAACTTTACCGTAGAGACGTTGCACTGCAACGTCTTAAATCAACGACATCATTCAAAATAACAACACAAATTATTTATGTAATTTGTCGTTTATTTGTAAGTGTTCATTTTGTTTAGACGTTGCAGTGCAACGTCTCTACATGATTATATTGTTTTCATAATATTAAAGAGCCAACTTAAAATAATCATTATTAATTAAAAGCAATAATGATTAGCGTTAATGGCTAAACTAATAAATTATTCTTTTAAGCATCTGTGTTGACAATAACGCTAAAAATAATAGTAATAAATTAAATAACTATTTAACAAAAGCTAAAAAACCTTTATTATAAGCCCTCAAAAAATTATTGAATATTTTTAACAAGAACACAGGTTTTAGTACATGGCATTATATGTTTATAAATTTGGTGGTACTTCGGTCGGTACAGTCGAACGTATCAAAGCGGTTGCCGAGCGCGTAAAACAAGCCCATGACAGGGGTGACAAAATCGTAGTGGTGGTGTCGGCGATGAGTGGTGAAACCAATCGTTTAGTCGGTTTAGCAAAAGACATGCAGCAACACCCCACAGCGCGTGAAATGGACGTATTGCTATCCACAGGCGAACAAGTCACTGTGGCATTGCTGAGCATGGCCTTACATGAATTAGGTTGCAAAGCCTGCTCTTACACGGGAAGCCAAGTTAAAATTTTAACCGACAGCGCACACACCAAAGCGCGTATTCGCAAAATTGACGATGCGCGTATTCACGCGCATTTAGACGCAGGTTCAGTCGTTGTCGTGGCAGGTTTTCAAGGTGTAGATGACCACGGTAATATTACAACATTAGGTCGTGGTGGCTCAGACACCACCGCTGTGGCTTTAGCGGCGGCATTAAATGCTGATGAATGTTTAATTTATACCGATGTCGATGGCGTATATACCACCGACCCACGCGTTGAACCCAAAGCGCGGCGATTAAATCAAATTACTTTTGAAGAAATGCTTGAAATGGCGAGTTTAGGTTCAAAAGTATTACAAATCCGCTCAGTTGAATTCGCGGGTAAATACAATGTTAAATTACGCGTATTATCTTCTTTTAAAGAAGGTAATGGCACACTTATTACTTATGAGGAAAACTTAATGGAAAGCGCGTTAGTATCAGGAATTGCTTTTAATCGTGATGAAGCCAAATTAACGATTACAGGTGTACCTGATTTACCGGGAGTGGCTTATAAAATACTAGGCTCTATTGCTGATGCCAATATTGAAGTCGATATGATTATTCAAAATATCGCCGAAGATGCTACTACTGATTTTACTTTTACAGTACATCGTAATGATTATGCCAAAGCTAAAGCCTTATTAGAAAAAACCTGTGAAACTTTAGGCGCGAGACAAGTCACAGGTGATGATAGTATTGTTAAAGTTTCTATTGTCGGCGTGGGTATGCGTTCTCATGCAGGTATTGCCAGCACCATGTTTAAAACATTAGCCGATGAAGGTATTAATATTCGGATGATTTCAACTTCTGAAATTAAAATTTCAGTGGTCGTGGATGAAAAATATTTAGAATTAGCCGTAAGAGCTTTGCATAGTGCTTTTGGTTTAGATAAAGACCTCGCCGCTTAATCAATAGGGCGGGCTAACCCCCGCCCTATTTAATTTACCAATGCTGTTTTTTTACTCTTAAAATCTGCTCACTATCCAAAGCCTGTCCATGTAAATCAAAAACATCAGGCAATACTCGCTCATTTAATGGACTACTATAATATCTTGGCTGTTCATTATTAATCGCCTCTTGCTGATATAATTTTTGTAAATTACTATCATTATCCAACGCCCCCTCGAACTTAGGTAATAAAGACCGAGTTTGTGGCAAAACAGTAGCGGTATTTATATCGACAGCTTTATTATCAATTACGCTTTTAGTTTCAACAGGTAATATTGAAGTTTTATTATCGCTTACAACAGTTTTAGGCAAAGTAGCGGCTGATTTTTTAGCCTCTTTATAAGACAAAAACTCACTGGCGATTAATGCAGACAGCGTATCATAAAAATTCAAATAAAATCGCGGTGTTACTATACCCGTATAAATCCATTCTGATTTTTCCTGAAAGGGCAAAGGAATGGGTAAAGTCACCCCTGCAAAACCTGCTTGCACCCAAACAGATTGTTTTTCTGACACGTTAAAACTTGCCGAAATAATCACTTCAGTGCCATTGGGTTTATCTTTAAAAATAGCTGTTAATTTAATAAACATTACTTTATCACTATCTTCGTCAATACTTTGTAGACCTGCGGCTGAAATAATTAACGAAGCCGCATCAGAATGATCAATATAATAATTAGAGGTAATTAATAATTGTTTAACTGCATCATAAACAGTAGCTGACTTAAAAGGATAAAATTGTCTTTCATAGCAATTACTCGCCGATGAGAGCTTATAGTGCAATACCGAATCAGGTAATAAACACTGTGAACTCATTATAGTTGTTATTTTTTCTTGAGTATCCACATTAATAAGCAATCGACTATGACTAATTGCATTATCACTGAGATTATCACGTTCATCAAATTCCCAAATTGTATTATTATTACTGGGTAGTCTATAACGCAAATAAGGTTTACGTCTTGATAATAAAGTATTAGCCTCAGTTAAACTCATCCCTTCTTTGATTTGAGGCATTATTGTCGATAATGAAGCTCTGTCAGTATTATAATCATCATCACAACTTGATAAATCTGTATCAATATCTTGTCTATCATTGCAAGTTAATTCTTTTATTTGTAATGAATGATTTACACAAGCGCAACATGTCAAGCTTAATAATAAAATAAAAAATCGCATTTTAAAACTCCCCCATTGTTTTATAATTATTCAGTGGTTATTTTCTAGCCACGACAAAGTACAACAAGCCCCTAAAATTTTATAAAAACTTTAAGTTAAAAAGGCTATGCCAAAATTTATTGTTGAGTAAGCACACGCTCCAACCAAAATAAATATAATGGGTAAAAGAATTTCCAGTATGGATGCAGAAATTTAGTATTTATAAGCTAATCGTAGTATCCAGTGTTGGCAATTCTTGCCAACATGACAGTTTCTTAGCATTCACAATGCAGGACTACCCAATAGTATAGTATTCGCTATACAAGACTACCCAATAGTTTAGCATTCACAATGCAGGATTACCGAATAGTTTAGAATTATGAAGTTTAACTTCTTGTAAAATAGATATGAAATTAGGAAAGTGCTTCAAAGAAAGGAGATGCTAGTGATAATAAAAACTAAAACACTGACAAATTGATGCTATGGGTAGTGCTACAAAAGAGTAGGAACGTGTCATTTCAGCATGAATATCGAAATCCAGAAACTAAGGATAGTCATTGTTATAAATATATCCCTGTAATTGAATTCCAGTATTCCTACTGGAATAACATCGTAGTATTTATCCTACTCTTTTGAGGCACTACCATTTGTTGCAGGTCATTACCATAGGGACAATAAATGCGGATTGCAAAAATGAATATAAAATTAAAAAAATTAGCCTTTTTTTTAAAGATGATGATGTTTAATCAAGATAATCAAAAATGGCAACTATGCCTTGTACACCTGTTTGCAGACGCGTTAATTTAACGACAATATTACCTTCATCGCGGTAAACCAAGCCCATTAAATAAACAATATTGTGGCTAGTAATCACTTTAATAATAGCAGGATTAAACTGTGGTAAACCATGTATTTGCTGAAAGGCATTGCTCACTGTTTTAGTAATCAAAGCATCATTCGCTCTGCTACTAAAATCGCTAACAGGGGCAACGCTTAAATAATCATACACTTTTTTAATTGGCGCAATAACACGGATTAATTCCACAACGCGCTGTTTTACTTCAGCATTAGGCACTTCGCCTGTCAATAAAACTACGCGATTATAAGCATTAATTTCGATATGACTGCCCTGCAATAATTCTTTATTGTCAGTTAAGGTATCACGACTATCGACTTCAATAGCATTATCACTGGCAATGGTTTTTTCAGCACGCCGTTCATAAGGCGATATATTCTCGCTTTTAATGTTTAATAACGAACACGCACTCATGCTAAAACATAATAGCCCAACTATTATTTTATTCATTTTAAACTCCAAACAATTGCTGATTAATTAAATCGCACAAACAATGGGTAATTAATACCTGCACTTCATGAATACGTTGACTATCATTGGCAGGAACACGAATTTCTATATCTGTTTCGCGCAATAATGCCGAAATACCGCCGCCCGTTGAACCTGTTAAAGCAATAATAGAGAGTTCTTTATCATGTGCGGCTTCTATGGCTTTATTTAAAGTAATCGCTTCATTGCCATCACTATATAACACTAAAATATCACCTTCTTGGGCTAAAGCACGCAAAGGTTTAGCAAATAAGTTTTCTAAATAATGCTCATTGATAGTCGCGCTTAAATGAATAACTTCCGCGCCCAATAGAATAATAGGCAATGCAGGACGATCACGTTCAAATTGACCACACAAACTAGCTGTTAATAATTGTGCATTAGCAACTGCGCGTCCATTCGCGCAGGTCAGAATTTTTTGATCTTGTAATAGGCTATTGACTAAACGTTGCGCGGCATATTCAATTAATTCACACAAGCTCATCATTGCATCTTGATGGCTTTGAATACTGTCTGAAAAATGATTAATAATACGATCTTGCAAGCTCATAGTTAATACACGTCATTAGTAAAAGCATTTTGTAGCCATTGCAGTTGATTATTAGCCGTTATAGCAATTACATCAAAACGTATCGGGCAATCGATATTATATTGGTTTAAATAGAACGCAGTTGTTGTCAGAATACGTTGTTGTTTCGTGCGGGTAATACTTTCTAACGCGCCGCCATACAGATTATTTTTACGATACCGCACTTCAACAATCACTAAAGTTTGCCCTTCACGCATAATTAAATCTAATTCACCATAGGGACAACGAAAATTACGCGCAATTGTTAGTAAACCTTGTGATAATAAATAATCATGGGCAAATTGTTCGGCTTGCTTGCCACGCTGTAAATGCGCTGCTTGAGGTTTTGTAATATTGGGCATTATTGTAGAAATAAAACGATATTTATAAAAAAGGCGAGTGCTAAAAATAAATTACAGCCATTGGGGATTAAACTTTTCTTGACCTTATAAAATCAAGCAAAGCCATATTCTTTTGATTTTACACAGAGCTAATAGTTTCAATTATTAATTGAAGTTACGCAAAGGTTGTAGGTGTAGGGGCAAATTATTATTTGCCCTTATACAACAATCGCTTGTTACAAAAGGGCAAAAAATGTTTTGCCCCTACAATTCATTATTTTTGCGTAACTTTAACAAGGGCAAATAATAATTTGCCCCTACAATTCAACGATTTCATACACGAAAATTATTATTTATCTTTTTTACTGAGACACTTCAGCTAATTAATACTTAATTGTTAGCTATTACTCAAAAAAGTAAGGGCGACTTAAATAGTCGCCCTTACAAAAATCTAATCGTTATTACACCTAATTTTAATGCGCATCAAAACCGTATTTACGCATCCGATACAATAAAGTATCTCGACTCAATCCTAATAACTTTGCTGATTTACTGCGATTACCTTGCGTTCTATTTAAAGCTTGATGAATTAAATCCGCTTCTAAAGAATCCAATTGCAAACCCATTTCAGGTAAAGTAAACCCCGGTAATTTAGCGGTGCTTTTACCTAAGTTAGTAAATTCACGCGGTAGATTTTCAATTTCTATCGTTCTACCAGCTAGTAATATACTCAAACGTTCACATAAATTACGCAATTCACGAATATTACCGGGCCAAGAATAAGCTTTTAATACTTTTAAAGCAGATTTACTGAATTTAGGCGCGTTAATACCATGCGTTTTTTCAAATTGCGCCATAAAATGTGTAATTAAGTATTCAATATCTTCATTGCGTTGCGCTAAGGCGGGTAATTCTAATGGCACGACATTTAATCTAAAATATAAATCTTGTCTAAATTCACCTGAGGCGACTTGATTCATTAAATCTGTATTGGTGGCGGCAATAATACGCACATCGACTTTATAGGTTGCAATATCACCAATCGCTAAACATTCGCCCGAATCTAAAAAACGTAATAATTTAGCCTGCATAGTTAGCGGCAACGAATTAATTTCATCTAAAAATAATGTGCCACCGTCAGCGGCGGCAAATAATCCGATTTTATTACTGCTTGCCCCTGTAAACGCGCCTTTTTTATGACCAAATAATTCAGATTCAATTAAGCTTTCAGGCAGAGCCGCGCAATTTAAACTAATAAAAGGTTTATTCGCTCTGGGGCTTTGTTTTTGAATGGCGTTAGCTAATACTTCTTTACCTGTACCTGTTTCACCTTTTAATAACACGCTGACATCGGTGACAGCAACCATTTTGGCACTGCGAATTAAGGCTTCTAATGCGGGTGATTGCCCAATAATCGAATTAAAATGATTCATATCCTATCCTTTATATTTATTTTAATGATTAAGCGAGTGTGTTGTTATTACCATTGGATTTAACCACGGCATTGCGGCAAGTAATGCCAAGATAATCATAAATAAGCCCACTATTTGCTTGAAACGTTGCATTTTTGATAATTTTGCTAATATGCCCGTCATTATACCCACTCCCATCACAGCGGGCAAAGTTCCTAAGCCAAAAAATAACATAGTCAACGCGCTTTTAGCCACGTCACCTGCGGTGGCAGATAATGCTAAAGCTGTATAAACCAAACCACAAGGTAGCCAGCCCCAGACCATACCAAATAAATAGGCATTTAGACGGGTTTTTACTGGGATTAATTTACGACCAAAAGGTTCTAGTTTTCGCCAAATTTTTGTACCCATTTTTTCAATATAAGCAAAACGGGCAAACCAACCTGCAATATATAAACCTGCACTTGCCATAATTAAAGCTGAGAGTATTTGTAATAGTCGGTGTCCGTGTAATTCACCCAGACTGAGCATAATTACATTTTGAATTAAACCCGCCAACGCACCTGCTATGGTATAACTGGTAATTCGTCCTGCATTATAATTAAATACAAAGGGTAATAATTGACGTTTATTATTACGAATTTCAGGGCTTAAACTCAGCGTTAATGTGCCAATAATAGAGCCGCACATACCAATGC
>JBAQSX010000186.1:0-43530 GCA_049296695.1 Methylococcaceae bacterium
ATATGAATTATTACGCACTGAATTATTAAACAGCCAATGCGCCGCACCCTTTAAAAACCAAGCTGAATTATTAATTCCACCCGTGCCTGAGTTATTCCGTTTTCCTTTTGGGACTTGTGACACAGAAGCCTTAACAACGGTCAATCATTATGGTTTGGCGGCAATTCAATGGAATATCGTCACTGCCGATCCTGTTAAAAGCCAAAGTGCGTCTGCTATTAAAAATACTATTTTAAATCAAGCAAAATCAGGAGCGATTATTGTCGCTCATGCTAATGGTAAAGGCTGGCATACTGCACAAGCTTTGCCTAGTATTATTAATGAATTACATAAACGCGGTTTTCAATTTGTAAAAATCAGCGAATTATTAGCAATGGGTAAGCCTGTAGTGACTAATAGCTGTTATGAATTAAAACCCAATGATAATAAACGTTATGACAAATTATTTGGTAAAGGCACACAATAATACAATGAGTAAAAACAAGCATGACTATCAATTTAAACAACATTTAATTAATAAACGCTTATTAATTTGTATAGTCACAGGCTTTTCTTCGGGATTGCCGTTATATATTTTAATGAATTTATTTTCCGCGTGGTTTCATAATTCGGGTATTGATTTAAAAACCATTGGTTTATTAACACTGATTCAATTGCCTTATACTTGGAAGTTTTTATGGTCGCCGTTATGCGATAGATATGATTTAGGTTTAGGACGGCGACGGTCGTGGCTGTTACTCACGCAAGTATTATTATTAGCGATTCTACCTATCTTTGGATTTTTATCGCCAAAAACTGATTTATCGATGATTATTGTTTTAGCGGTCATCGTTGCTTTTTTATCGGCGACTCAAGATATTGCCATCGATGCCTTTAGACGTGAATTATTAAGCGAAGAAGAGCAGGGTTTAGGCAGTGTGATTCATGTTAATGCTTATAAATTATCGAGTTTAATTCCGGGGTCATTAGCTTTGATATTGGCAGACCATGTTTCTTGGCAATTAGTTTATGCCATCACCGCATTATTTATGTTGCCCAGTATTATCTTAAGTTTATTGATTAAAGAACCTAGTTATTCAATTAACGCGCCTAAAAGTTTACGTCTTGCCATTATTGAGCCTTTTCATGAGTTTTTTCACCGCCAAGGTATTAAAAATGCTTTATTAATACTCGCCTTTATTTTTCTTTATAAATTAGGCGATACCATGGCGACCTCATTATTAACGCCGTTTTATTTAGATTTAGGTTTTAGCAAAACTGAAATTGGTATTATTGCCAAAAATGCAGGTTTGTGGCCCAGTATTGCGGGTGGCATATTGGGTGGGATTTGGTTGGTTTATATTGGCATTAGCAGAGCTTTATGGATTTTTGGCTTATTACAAGCTATCGTTATATTAGGTTTTGCGTGGTTGGCAACCGCTGAGCATAATGTAACTAATCTTGCTTTTATTATTGCCATTGAAAGTTTTGGCATGGGTTTGGGGACGGCGGCTTTTGTGGCATTTGTGGCAACGACCACTAATCCCGCTTATGCCGCGACTCAATTTGCTTTATTTACCAGTCTTGCCGCCACGCCGCGTACTTTGGCTAATTCATTGGCGGGTTATTTTGTGGAAGGCGGTGATATTCGTTTATTTAATTTGCCGCTGATTCATATTGAAGCATTGGGCTGGCAGTATTTTTATTGGCTGTGTTTTTTATTGACGATACCGGGGATGTTATTATTATTTATTATTGCACCGTGGAATAATAGTCGTGAAATAAAAACTTATTAATCCCAATATTTACGCAATAATATCTCGTCATGTTCTGGACGAATTAATTGCGGTAATGAACCTACTATTTGAAAACCTTGGTTTTGATAAAAACTTAAGGCTTTATCATTAAATGCCGAAGTCACTACCCATAAATTTTTAGCTTCAAGTCGTGCTTGGGTTTCTGCCCACGTCAATACTTGTTTGCCTATGCCTAAGTTTCTATACTGAGGTGCGAGTCCTAATAATTCAATATAAGGCCCGCGTAGCCAAGGATTGCGAATACAAATAATGCCTGCCATCTGCTGTTCTATTATTATTAAATAACGATGCAGTGCTAAATCGTTACGCATAAAATAATTTTCTAAGGCACTTGCTGAAATATTTAATATTAACCACGGATTACTACTGGCTAATAATGTCGATAAGAGTATCGCGTCGTCTAAAGTAATAGTTTTTATTAGTTGACAATTAATTAATTCAATTGTTGTTTGATTAAAGGCTTTGTTCATTTAATTTTCTATGTGTTGTTACAGGGTTTTCAAAATCATTTAATTACTATCTAAAATTGCGAAGAGTTTATCAATGTAGGGGCAAATCATATTTGCCCTTACTAACCAGCCGTTGTACAAGGGCGAATGTGATTCGCCCCTACATACCCACTCATCGAATTGTCAATAAAAAAGGAGTCAAACGTAAAGTTTGACTCCTTTCTTGGAGTGCAAGCTTTGCTTGCTAATAATTACTAAACTCGCAGGCAAAGCCTGCACTCCATTTATTTACTCTCAACCCAAGTAATAACAGCGGCTAAAGCCTCAGACAATCCAGCGGCATTATTACCCCCCGCTTGCGCTTGGTCAGGTTTTCCGCCACCTTTACCACCGACTATTGGCGCGATTAAACTAATTAATTCACCTGCTTTAAAAGTAGTAATTAAATCTTTAGTAACACCAGCAATTAAACTCACCTTATCATCTTGCACCGTGGCTAATACGATAATCCCCGAACCGATTTTACTTTTTGTGTGGTCGAGTAACTCGCGCAATACCTTAGGGTCAGTATTATCCAGTTTTGCGGCTAATACTTTTACATTATTAATCACCTGCACTTGATTTAATAATTCACTGCCTTGATTACTGGCTAATTTGGCTTGTAATTGCGCTAATTGTTTTTCTAAGGCTTTACTTTTATCGAGTAACTGCTCGACTTTTTCAGTGACTTTATCGGCAGGACTTTTTAATAACTCGGCAATTTTCACTAAAGCATTATCGCGTTGCGTGAGCCAGTTAAAACCATTTTCACCCGTGACCGCTTCAATACGTCTCACCCCAGCCGCAACCCCTGTTTCGCTGATAATTTTAAAACAGCCAATATCACCCGCTCGTTCAACGTGCGTGCCGCCGCATAATTCAGTGGAAAACTCGCCGATTTTTAACACGCGTACTTCATCGCCGTATTTCTCACCAAACAACGCCATCGCCCCAGCTTTAACCGCGTCATCTTTTGCCATAATAGTGGCATTGACGGGGTTGTTTAAACGAATCTGCTCATTGACTAAACGCTCTAACACGCTGATTTGCTCAGGCGTGACAGGTTCAAAATGCGAAAAGTCAAAACGCAACCGCTCAGCATTCACTAATGAACCTTTTTGCGCCACATGCTCGCCCAAGGTTTGGCGCAAAGCCGCGTGTAATAAATGGGTAGCGGAATGATTCAGTTCTGTGGCTTTGCGTTGCTGGGCATTGACGCTAGCGGCTACCGTTTGCCCAACCGATAATGAACCCGTTTGCAACTTGCCATAATGTAAAAACAATGTTCCTGCTTGTTTTTGGGTGTCGCTCACCGCAAACAGCGCGTTATCGCTGCTCAGTGTGCCGCTATCGCCTGCTTGACCGCCTGATTCGGCATAAAACGGGGTTTTATCTAAGACCACAATGCCTTCACTACCTGCATTTAAGTGGTCAACGGCTTCACCTTGTTGATATAGCGCGATAATTTCTACGCTATCGCTTAAATAGTCATAACCTGTAAATTCAGTTTGGCTGTCGAGTTGAATGTTTTGGCTGTAATCAGCGGCAAAACTATTGGCGGCTCTAGCGCGGTCGCGTTGTTTGGTCATTTCCACTTCAAAACCCGCGTGGTCAACGGTTAAACCTTGTTCACGCGCCACATCGGCGGTTAAATCCACAGGGAAGCCATAAGTGTCATACAGCAAGAACACGGTTTCACCTGAAATTACCGTGCCTTGCAGTTTGCCAATATGCGCTTCAAGAATTTTCATGCCTTGCTCTAAGGTTTCGGCAAAACGTTGCTCCTCCTTATATAACACCCGTTCAATTTGGGCTTGCGCGGGGATTAATTCAGGATAAGCAACGCCCATTTCAGCTACTAAGGGCGCAACTAATTTATAAAAGAACGGTTCGCTAATGCCTAAGCGATACCCATGACGAATGGCACGGCGAATAATACGGCGCAACACATAACCGCGTCCTTCATTAGAAGGCATTACGCCATCGGCTACTAAAAAAGTGCAAGAACGGCTATGGTCGGCAATAACGCGCAAAGAGCTGTTGGTTAAATCGTCAGTCTTAGCGATTAACGCGGCGGTTTTGATGAGTTGTTGAAATAAATCAATATCATAGTTGTTATGCACGTTTTGCAACACAGCGGCAATGCGCTCAAGTCCCATGCCCGTATCTACCGAAGGCTTAGGCAAGGGCGTTAATGTGCCATCGACCGAGCGGTCATACTGCATAAACACTAAGTTCCAGATTTCAATATATCTATCACCGTCTTCGTCAGGCGAACCGGGCGGGCCACCTGCAATATGTTCACCGTGGTCGTAAAAAATCTCACTGCACGGGCCACACGGGCCGGTATCACCCATTGACCAGAAATTATCTTTCGCGCCGATTTTAGAAAAGCGTTGCGCGGACGCGCCCACTTCATTGAGCCAAATACTTTCGGCTTCGGCATCTTCTTCAAACACTGTCACCCAGAGTTTTTCGGCGGGGATTTCGAGTTCTTTGGTTAAAAAATCCCACGCAAAATGAATCGCCTCGCGTTTGAAATAATCGCCAAAGCTAAAGTTACCGAGCATTTCAAAAAAGGTGTGATGCCGCGCGGTGTAGCCAACGTTTTCTAAGTCGTTGTGTTTGCCGCCAGCTCTGACGCAACGTTGGCTGGTGACGGCTCGGGTGTAGGCGCGTTGTTCTCTGCCTAAAAACAAGTCTTTAAACTGCACCATGCCAGCGTTGGTAAATAATAAGGTGGCATCGCCGCTCGGCACTAGCGAGCTTGAGGGTTGAATGGAATGCTCATGTTGAGCGAAGAAATTTAAAAAGGCGGCGCGTAACTGTGCGCTAGTCATTGTTTTCATGGTGTTTTAAAAAGTTGAATGTTGCCAGTAGTGTGATAAAAAATGCTGTAAAAATACCACGAAGGCACAAAGAATGCGAAGCTTTAAGCGTGTTAATGCTGATTTTGATAATGGGCTATAATCCTTTAGACTAAATTTTACTTAAGCATTTAAAACACTGTGCTATAACAAAAAAATCTAATTGGCTCTATTGGATGTCATTAATAATTAATCCAACACTACTATGACTGAATTAATAAAATCATTTACCAAAATTGCTAAATTTTTATGGCATCCTTTAGTTTTAATAGGCTTTTTAGGTATGTTGCTTTTTTATATACACGGAAAACTTATTGATAGTGGCTTGCTTAAAACGATTAGTTCAGCGCAAAGTAGTTTAGTGCTTCAATTGCTATTATCTTACGGTTTTAAGTTATGTGTCTTAGTGACCGTATTAGGATTTGCTTTGCAATTTTACAAAACGCATCATGAAGTAAAAAAAAAGACTTCCATCAAGAAGAAAATTCAAATGTAAATTCTGATGAAATAATAAAAGTTCAAAAAGAAATTCAGCAATATATAGTTATTCCATTACTTGAGCGCGTAGAAAAAAACATTTTAACTGTTGGTTTTCTTTTAATGGGTGTTATTTTTCTTCTTATAATTGAAGAACATCAACGTGCCGCCGATTTAATTATTGCAATAATTTTACTTCTGATTCACGAGAAATCAATTATTTCAGATATTAAAAATGGTAACTATATTTATTCTAGTAGGATTATTGTTGATTTTATAACAAAAAATAAATAATCAATTACAATCTAATGGGCAAAAACAATGAATAATAATGACCGTATTACTTTTTACTTAAAAAGAGCATTGGATTTTTTATTTATTAGCAATCCACAAGGTACAGTATTAGGTATGTTATTAGGATTTGTTATCGATGGGTTGTTAAAAACATTCTTACCGCTATTACCTAACGAAATTGTTAATGCCTTATTTATACAAACATGGCAATTTACCGCAGGACTATGTGGATTATGTGTGCTTGGTTTTAATATCAAACCTTATAATGACAGAAAAAAAGTCAATCCTAAAATAATAGAAGCCTTAAATTTTATTGAACAACGCGAATTAACAGGTCAAATCACTAAAATACAAGCGCAAATGGAATATCAAGCTTTAATTAAAAAAGTGATTAGTGAAGTCACCCTTAACGATAATATCGCCCAGCAATTAAATACTAATCAACAACAAACCCCAGAAGTGGAATAATAAACTGACTCAAATTTTAAACGACTGTCAGACCTTTAAGGACTAGCAGTCCTGAACTCTGCGTGACTCTAGCTATTAATTATCGTGATCAGTCATTGTATTTTCTTACGAATCGGCTAGTTGTTCATTCAAGAAAAATTACTTAAAACGTGCCAACGCCAAAGGACTGAAAAAGGAAAAAACTTTTTTAACATGATTTTGTTATTTTTTCCAAAATCGTAGGAATGTCGTTATGACTTTCATACCATATAATTGTTACGCCTAATTCTTTCATTAATAATTCATTAAGAGCAATATGTCTTTTTAAAAATTCTTTAGCATTATCAAACGTTAGATTTTGAAAGTAGGGAGTCTTATTTTTCTCTTCATCAACTTTATAAAAAAATTCATCTTCAGATAATCTTTTTATAAAAGCAAAATGTTTGTGCTGTCCATCTATAATATTTTTAGAAGAAATATCTAATAATCTTCTTAAATTCGGGTCAATTAGTGACAAGCCAATCATCAAACAATTATTTTCTCTAAAAGAATTTAACTGAATAAGGTTAGACCAGTGATAAGGGTCTGAATACATTTGATGGTAGCCTTCTTCAGAAAAAACTAACGTTGAATTATCTAATTTGTCGTATCCATCACTATTTTCTGGTAAGAAACCATGTACATGATAAATAGGAAGTTCATCTGGCGTACAAGTTTCATTTTCTGTATAAATAGAACGATACAGCAAAGAGCTTTCTTCTAATTGTTGTTCTATTAAATCATCAAAATTATAGGTTATTATTGATTCTACTTTTACTCCTCTTCTTTTTGGAGTACATATTTTTACAATTGCTTTGATAAGCTCAGAATCTTTTTGACAATCTTCATCTCTCAAATTATACAAACTTGTTTTTACTTTGGATTTAAAAGATTTGCCTAATGCTGTCCTTAAATATCTAGCAGTAACGAGAGCAGATGAGTTATTAATATTTTTTAAACGAGATGCCATTTCTTTAATATTGCTAGGCTCTGTATCTAATATAGAATCCAGCGTGTCAAGAGAGATTAAAGACTCTACGAATAAAATTTGTAGCAATTCGTCCCAGTTTGGCATTCCTGCACTACTTGATACGCCCGCACCTAAAAGTAATGAAAACTGTCCACCTTTGTAACACTCTTTTAATTTTTCAATTATTATTTCTCTTTCACTTTTCCAATCATCTGTAGTTTCTGAAATAGTGGATTGCAATTGTAAAGCAAAAAGGTTATTTACAATTTCATTTACTTTTTCTTCATATTTAATAGTGATATCATCAATCTCTTTATTTCCCCACACTTTAATTTTAGAAGAAATATTAGCATCGGAAATGTAATTGTTTAGGCTTTCAATTTCTTTCTCTGTTGCATTAGCAAATATAATTAAAACTTCTAATGTCTCATCTTTTTTGAAAATATTGTCAGCTAATTTTTGAATAAAATGTTTTACAAAATTATTTGTAAAACGATTAGAAACGTATTTAATTTCAATTAATGTTTTTCCTTTAAAGTTGTCAAACCCATAAGGTGCTAAAGCATCATAACCTATATCATGATGATTTGATGTTGGAATTTCTAATATCTTTCCCTGTTTTTCTAAATGATGTTTGAGTAAGTAAAGTACAAAAATTTCAAATTTGAAACCTTTATTTCGTCCATCTTCATTACTAATTTTTTTTATAAATTCATTGAATATAGACATTTCAATTAATCCTCATTACATGAAATTTAAATAATACTGGGAGAATATATATCACCCTTTTAAAAAAGGCGTTCAAACTTACGTTTGAACGCCAAAAACAATTAAACCTCGTGATAAATCACAGAGCCTTCTTGTAAAAACTCTTGCGATTTTTCATCCATACCAATTTTTAACGCTTCCTCTTCGGCAACGCCTTTGGCATTGGCATAATCACGCACGTCTTGGGAGATTTTCATCGAACAAAAATGCGGGCCGCACATCGAACAAAAATGCGCCACTTTTGCCGAATGCTTAGGCAAAGTCTCATCATGAAATTCCCGCGCTTTTTCAGGGTCAAGACCGATATTGAATTGGTCTTCCCAACGGAACTCAAACCGCGCTTTAGACATGGCATTATCACGCGCTTGCGCGCCGGGGTGTCCTTTAGCTAAATCAGCGGCATGAGCGGCAATTTTATAAGTCACAATCCCTTCGCGCACGTCTTGCTTATTGGGTAGACCTAAATGCTCTTTTTGGGTGACATAGCAGAGCATGGCGCAACCATACCAACCAATATTGGCCGCACCAATCGCTGAGGTGATGTGGTCATAACCAGGGGCAATATCAGTGGTCAGTGGCCCTAAAGTATAAAACGGAGCTTCGCCACATTCTTCGAGTTGCTTTTCCATGTTGACTTTAATCATGTGCAGAGGAACGTGGCCTGGCCCTTCAATCATCGTTTGTACATCATGTTTCCACGCGATTTTAGTCAGTTCGCCCAGCGTTTCTAATTCACCAAATTGCGCCGCATCGTTGGCATCGTAAATCGAACCCGGCCGCAAACCATCACCTAATGAAAAGGCTACGTCATAAGCTTTCATGATTTCGCAGATTTCTTCAAAGTGGGTGTACAAGAAACTTTCAGTGTGATGCGCTAAACACCATTTCGCCATGATTGAACCGCCGCGTGAAACGATGCCTGTCATACGTTTGGCAGTGAGTGGCACATGATGCAAACGTACCCCCGCATGAATAGTGAAATAATCCACACCTTGCTCGGCTTGTTCAATTAAGGTGTCGCGGAAAATTTCCCACGTTAAGTCTTCAGCTTTACCGTTGACTTTTTCTAAGGCTTGATAAATTGGCACTGTACCAATCGGCACGGGTGAATTGCGTAAAATCCATTCGCGGGTTTCGTGAATATTTTTACCTGTGGATAAATCCATAATGGTGTCGCCGCCCCAACGAATCCCCCACAGCATTTTTTCGACTTCTTCTTCAATGCTAGACGTAATTGCTGAATTGCCTAAGTTACCGTTGATTTTCACCAAAAAATTACGCCCGATAATCATCGGCTCTAATTCGGGGTGATTGATATTACAGGGAATAATCGCCCGACCGCGTGCCACTTCATCACGGACAAACTCAGGGGTAATCACCTCGGGAATAGACGCGCCAAAGGATTCGCCTTTATGCTGGTCTTTCCAAAGCTCACGCATGGCTTCCATTTTTTGGTTTTCGCGGATGGCGATAAATTCCATTTCAGGGGTGATGATACCTTGGCGAGCGTAGTGCATTTGACTGACATTTTTGCCAGCAATGGCTCTGCGCGGTTTGCGGATTAACTCAAAGCGCAAATCAGCGGTTTTAGGGTCGTGCAAACGTTGCTGACCAAACTCTGAGCTAGGCCCTGAAAGTTCTTCGGTATCGCCACGTTCTAAAATCCAGTTAGCGCGTAGTGGCGCGAGACCTTTTTTTAAATCAATCTCAACGTTGGGGTCGGTGTAAACGCCTGAAGTATCATAGACATAGATGGGCGGATTTTTTTCTATGCCAAAATGCGCGGGGGTGTCGGATAGCGTAATTTGTCGCATCGGGACTTGAATGTCAGGGCGTGAGCCTTGCACATAGATTTTTATCGAAGCAGGGTAAGAGTCAATTTTGACGTTACTTACGTTGGTCGTTGAAGTTGCGCTCATTTAAAAGTGTTCCTAAAAAAATAAACAAAAAAGCGCGATTTAGGTTACGCCGGTATTAACCGGATCAGGTTCAAAGTTGCTAAGCTACCTGTACGGTAGTGAAATTTCCCTTATCGCGCTACGCGGCTAAGTTAAAGGATAATAATAGGAATTGCAAGGCAAAACGATATTAATTAATACGAAATTTAATAAGCTTATTATTTAAACCTTAGTTTTATTTTGGTTTAACATAGCTATTAATTTGCGCCTCATTGCGTAAATAATGTTTGCTTTGACAAATCTGTTCTATATATTGCCATGCTTTATTTGTTGATAATGTAAGCAAACTAAAATTCAACTGTATATTGATACGTCCTGTGTCTGTAACAGCTAATTTCTTCTTAGATAATTTTTTGTATTTATCTACATTAGATAACTCAATCCAAACATATTGAGCAACATTACCGTTTGTTTCAATAGTTTGTAAATAAATTTTTTCTATATCGTGCCAATACATCATGCCCATTTTTAAATTTTCAATTCCCATATAATTAATAAAAATCTGTACGCGTCTATCAAACAATATTATTAAAAATGGAGTAAATGTTAGGCTTAAAACACCCATAAAAAACCACGCCAATAGCTTTTTATTAGGGTCTTGTTCTGACATAGCTATAAAATAACACGCACTTGTTACAATAAAGAAAATTAATAAAGCCATGAGTATTTTTTTATCGAATAATAGCATTGCATAGCAGGCAGTAATTTTATTAGGCTCACTATAATGAGGAGACTCTATTTCTCTGACTATAGCTTGCTGATTTTCCAGTTTAAATACTTTTTTTAATTTATCGCCTGTCCAAAAATCAGAATAAAATAGCAATGTTCTATTTTCTTTTTTAAAAGACCCTACTGAATAAGTTAATGTCGCATTAACCACAGCATCATAACAATTTGGACAATATTGCGCTGTTAGCGTCACGTCAATTTGATCTTTAATAGAGAGGAAAGCTATTATCTTTTTCTAAATCAAACACATGCGGAAATATTTGTTTATTATTTAAAAGAGAGAGAATTTTATAAGGCGATGTTGTTTTAGAAGCGAATAACTGTATAGATTGATAATTTTTTTTACAATGATGACAATAAAATTGATTAGTATATAGCCAGTATAATCCTATAGGTGTAGATAGAATTGCTATTATTTCTACAATAAAGAAAAAATCATTTTCATCAAAACCATCTCTAAAAGTAAAATACGCTCTAATGAATAGAATAATTATTAAAAAAAGTGAAACGGGTGTGATGGCGCGTAAAAATGATTTATTATTATTGCAACCAGCTCCTTTGGAACTACCATAAAAAACACCTATACCTGTTCCAAACCAAACTAATAATGATGATGTTGTCATAATGACATCATCACCCACTAAAACGAAAATCCAATAAGATAAAGCAACTACACTAATAGCTCCCAATAAAGAAAATAACATAATACTAAAAAATGTTTTTCTAGCGCACTCGCCTATTTTCTTTGGTTTAAATTGTTTAACTTTATGTAATTGAGGATGAGATGTCATGATTTTTCTCTTAGATAATGAGGGGGGGTAGTAGCGTATTTAAATATTAAAAATACGACTCTAAGAAATGACGTAGGAAAGCTTTAAGAAGGTTTTGTTGAGTCCAAGATTAACTGTTTTTTAGACAAAGTAACCTTAGCCCCTTAATAAAATAAGGGATTACTGTAAAGGATAATAATAGAAATTACAAGCTAAAAAGCCACTACCCTAATATATTAAAATAGGGGCTATATGAGAATAATAAGTATTAATTATTATAGTGCCGCCACCATAGAATGGTTTCTTGCAAACGTTGTATTAAGGGTGGAAAAGAATAATTAATCGCTGAATGAAGTACAGTCGTATCAGGCAACATAAACTCAGGGTTATCACGACGGTCAGCTAACGCGCCTAAATGCAATAACTCAGGTGCGTTTAATAACTGGGTTAATTGTGCAATACTACAGCCTTATCCTGAGGCTAAATTAATTGCCCCATTATAAGGACTGTTCGCCAATAATGCCAAACATTGCCCTATATCTTTCACATCGGTAAAATCGCGTTGAACTGCATAAGGCAGGTTTTTTATTTAATAAGACATTAATAACTGAATGAATTAATTTAGCTTTTTGTTCATATTCACCAAAGCTTAAAAATAATCTCGCCCAACAATAATTAATCCCTAAAGATTTTAAATAATCATGGGTTTTCTGTTTGCTTTTAGCGTATAAAGTAGTAGGCTGGCAACTATCATTTTATTGCCAATGTTTATTATTAGTACGTCGCCAATCATATTCAGAGCAACTACCTACGCCAATAATACGTTTGCCGCCATAGCGAGCAAATTGTTGAAATAAATCTTTACTGGCACAAAGCCAAGCTTTATTTTTAGGTGCGTACCAGAATTTACCATGCTCAGCATACCACGCAATATGCAATAATAATTCAGGCTTTATTTTTGAAATTAATTCATGGCGATGTTTTGGGTTTAATAAATCCCCTTTATACCAATTAATAGTATCTGAAACAGGTAGTTTTTTATTGGCTATGGCATGAACTTCAAAACCTTGGGAAATTAAAGGCTGTAATACTTGATGACCAATAAAACCATTCGCGTCTGTCACTAAAATTTTTGCTGTATTCATGGAATAAAATCTGCCCAATGGCTATCCGCGTAGATTAATAAGTAGTGATGGTGTTGGTAGTATTATTTTAAACGCAGGGTCATTAAAACGCACCCCGCTGGCTAATTCAGCACTATAGTTTTCATCCATTAAATATAAAACTTTACTATTATTCACTAAGCTTAAAAAACCATGCGTGCAACCTTTGGGAATATATAAAGACTCAGCATTTTTAGCCGATAATTCTGTGCCATACCAGTTGCAATAACTCGGTGAATCAGCGCGTAAATCAAGGGCAATATCAAAAATACGTCGCGCTGTGCAACGAATTAATTTAGCCTCCGCTTTGGGCGATTGTTGAAAGTGCATACCGCGCAAGGTATAAGCGTGTTGATTAAAGGAGGTGTTGCTTTGTTTAATATTAAATTTAATACCGTGATTTAAAAATTCAGTTTCACAAAAAGTGCGGGCAAAAAACGCGCTCATCTTTAATAGGCTCAGGTTTAATATGCCACACGTCTTTTAATGGAGTTTGAATAAAAATCATAATGTTATAAATTTCCACGAAAAACACAAAAAAATCGGTCTACCACCGATTTCAATCATCGGCTTAGGACGCAAATGCGATTCTTCTTGAATACGCGTACCCTTACCACCCGCTAAAATAACCGCTTTCATTATTTTGCCCCATGTTCATTTAACGTTTTAATAATAGCCGCTTCAAAATTACGCACAAACTGCTCGGTTTGTCCTAAGGGATTATTACGAATTTGCGTTCTTAAATTAAAACGTAAATACTCACGTTTAGCTTTATCATGGGCTAAATCAACGGCGATTTTTATATAATCCTCAACGCGAGACGCACATAATTCAGCCAACCCCGCATTAACTAAATTACTATAACTTAATCGTTCATAAATGCCCGAGCCAATTAAAGTAATTACTGGCACACCCATCCACAAACTTTCGCAAGTTGTCGTACCACCAACATGCGGAAAAGAGTCTAAAGCAATATCGATTAAATTATAATATTGCAAATGCGACCCGCGTATTGGAATAAATAAAATTCTATCCGAGTTAATACCGTATTTATTAAAAATACCACAAACATTATCTCTAAAAGCTTGAATACCCGTCTCAGGTCTTAAAAAAAAGTGTGAATTATCGACTTGTCGCATGATTGATGCCCATGCTTCAAAACTTGCAGGCGTATATTTATACGGATTATTAGCCGTACCAAAGGTTAAATAGCCTTGACGTTTTTCAATAATACTGGCTTCAATAGGGGTGTCATTAAAACCTAAACTACCCAAAGAAACCCACGACCGTGCTAATTCAAATGGTTTTTCTAATATTAACTGAGGCTGACTGGGTTTAGTATAGGGGTCTACTAAAATATAATCGATACTGGGTAATCCTACTGAATGCGGATAACCCAACCAACTGACTTGAATAGGCGCGGGGCGATAAGCGCAAACCTGTACTTTATTTAAAAAAGTACCCCCCCCTAATTCAAATAAAATATCTAATTTATCATTAGTAATTGCTTGGGAGATTTGTTGATTGTTTTGTTTGGTATAAACCGAAAACTTATTAATTAAAGCGGGAATACGTTTTTGTATGAGATCGGGTTCTTGGGGATAAAAATAATAAGCATATAATTCAAACTGCCGTTTATCGTAATGCTCTAATAAGGGTTGGACAAAATAAGTCACAGGATGATGACGCAAATCCGAAGACATTAAAGCAATACGAATTTTTTGAGGTTTTAATAAACGCATCAATCTACTAATGGATTGTTTATTAATGGATTCTTCAGTTTTGTCGCCCCATTGTTTATGCAAAGACACTAATTATAAACACTCTTGCAAGTTTTCAACGCAACCTAATTGATTATGCAAAGCCGATACTTTCATGGTATTTAACCAGTATTTTAATAAAGTATCACTATCGCCTAATTTTTTTAAATTTTCATAATCAACGGTTCTTAATAATACTGATTACAAATCATCGGCGGGTAATAATAAAGCACTGTCATTAGTTAATAGTTTTAAAGCGATTTGGTATGCTTTAGCAAAATGTTCATATTCATCACCGTAACGACTATTAGTCAGTGAATTACAATAAGCGCTTAGCAGTTCAATATTATAGGGGAATAATTGACACGCGTTTTCATATAAGGCATTGGCGGCTTGCTTATCATTAGTATCAAAACGTAATAATTTACCAAAATCCAATATTGTTTGAAGGTCATTGGGATTTTTAGCCAATATCTGTTGACAAATAGTAATAGCCTATTCCACATTACCGCTATTTCTTAAAATAATACCTCGGCGATGCAAATGCTGTATATTATTAGGCTCTAAAGCAAGGAGTTCACTATTGAGTTGTAAAGCAAGTTATAATTGACCACTATGAAAATAAAGGCTCATTAATTCTGCTTTTAATAAAATATCATCTGGAGCTATTTTAAGAGCAGTAGTTAAAGTATTGAAAGCTTTTTGATATTGCGCGGATTCAGTGTAGGCTCTTGCTAATAAACGTAGAGTTTTAATATTATTAGGCTATATTTTTAAGGCTTTAATAAAAGCCTCGGCGGCTTTAGTAAATTCATACAGTGAAAAAATAAGAATTACCTAAGTTAATTCAAGGTGATACTAAACGAGGGTTAAGAGCAGTTACTTGTTTGAAAGTGGTTATTGCTTGAGGTAATTGATTTTTTCTTTTCAGAATAACACCCAAAAGATTTAAAAAATCTACGTTTTTATTACTCTTTTTTAATGCTAAACAGGTTTCTTGCTCAGCTTCATCAAGTTTGCCTGAGCGCATTAAATTAAATAAGAGCCACGCAAGGCATTTGATGGTTGCAATTGCCACGCTTGTTTATACCAAACAAAAGCCTCGGTATATTTTTCTGCTTTTTCGGCAATACGAGCGCATTGCGTTAAATAATCAAGACTTGAAATATTTTCATTGATTAATGAAGCAATGGCATTAAACCACTCTATATTTTTCCTTGTTATCAAACTGAATAGCTTGATTAATAAGTTGTTGCATGTTTATATTATTGGACATAAAAACCCGTATATAAATTAAATTTCCAGTCTAATTATATATATGTCAACTTTGTTTAAGTTATAGTAACAACCAAAGCTTATTGAATTCTTAATTCTGTTTTTATTAATATTGGTTATTTTCAATGTAATACTACCGCATACTATCATTAGATTAACAATTAAATCTTATTAAATACTTAAAGTTTTATTTTGTTACTTATTTTTAAGTTTCCATTAATTAAATACACTAATCATCTATTTATCTCATAGCGTAACTGCGGGTTAATTTTAAGTATTATATAGGTGTTGTTTTGAGTTGCATTATTTGCTTAGCTTTGTTTATAAAGGGATTTATTTCTATTTAGGGATAGATTTTATTTTTAGTAGTTGCGTAAAGTCGATTCATTGGTATAATGCGCCGCTCTAAAGGTCACATTGACTTTAGGCGTGTAGCTCAGTTGGTTAGAGCACCACCTTGACATGGTGGGGGTCGTTGGTTCGAGTCCAATCACGCCTACCAAACTCCCAAGCAAGCACTGCATAGAGTGCTTTTTTATTGTCCTTATCAAACATAGCCGATACTCAATGCCAGCAATTACTCTTCCAGATGGTTCTCAGCGTCACTTCGATTCTGCGGTCACCGTATTGGACGTTGCCCAAAGCATCGGTACAGGTCTTGCAAAAGCCACGCTAGCTGGCAAAGTCAACGGTGAATTAGTTGATGCCTCTACCTTGATTGAGCAAGATGCCAGTTTGCAAATCATTACCGCAAAAGATGCCGAAGGCGTTGATGTAATTCGTCATTCCACCGCACATTTACTCGCTCAAGCAGTTAAACAATTATTTCCTGATGCGCAAGTGACTATAGGGCCTGTGATTGAAAATGGCTTTTATTATGACTTTGCCTATTCTCGCCCCTTTACCCCAGATGATTTAGCGGCCATTGAAGAAAGAATGCAGCAACTCGTTGCCGCTGGTCATAGCGTTTCGCGTTCGACTTTATCACGCGAACAAGCAATTGATTTCTTCTATAAACTAAACGAAAAATATAAAGCTGAGATTGTTGAGGCGATTCCTCATCATCAAGTGTTATCGCTCTATACCCAAGGCGAATTTACTGATTTATGTAGAGGCCCGCACGTTCCTAATACTAATAAATTAGGCGCGTTTAAATTAATGAAAATTGCGGGTGCGTATTGGCGAGGCGACTCTAATAATGAAATGTTGCAACGTATTTACGGCACTGCGTGGGGCGATAAAAAAGAATTACAAGCTTATTTAACCCGATTAGAAGAAGCTGAAAAACGCGATCATCGTAAATTAGCCAAAACCCTAGATTTATTTCATACCCAAGAAGAAGCACCCGGTATGGTGTTTTGGCATGAAAAAGGTTGGTTGATTTATCAACAAATTGAACAATACATTCGTGCTAAATTACGCGTCAATGGTTATGCGGAAGTGAAAACCCCGCAACTGGTTGATAGAACTTTATGGGAAAAATCAGGGCATTGGGATAAATTCGGTGCAATGATTTTTACAACGCATTCAGAGCATCGTGATTACGCTGTCAAACCCATGAACTGCCCCTGCCACGTTCAAATTTATAATCAAGGTTTAAAAAGTTATAAAGACCTACCGATTCGTTTGGCTGAATTTGGCTCGTGTCATCGTAATGAACCCTCAGGTACGTTGCACGGCTTGATGCGGGTGAGAAATTTTGTTCAAGACGACGCGCATATTTTTTGTACCGAAGAGCAAATTCAAAGCGAAGTTGCTACTTTTATCGATATGCTTTATGCAGTTTATAAAGACTTTGGTTTTGAAGAAGTCATTATAAAATTATCGACGCGGCCCGAAAATCGCGTGGGTGATGATAGTGTTTGGGATAAAGCCGAACATGCACTAGAATTAGCTTTAAATACCAAAGGTTTAGACTGGGATTTGCAACCAGGTGAAGGTGCATTTTACGGGCCTAAAATTGAATTCTCGTTAAAAGATTGTATTGGCAGAGTCTGGCAATGCGGCACTATTCAAGTCGATTTTTCTATGCCTCATCGTTTGGGTGCTAGCTATATTGCCGAAGATAGTTCTCGCCAAGTTCCTGTGATGTTACACAGAGCAATATTGGGTTCATTGGAACGCTTCATTGGTATTTTAATCGAACAATACGCAGGCACATTTCCTTTATGGTTATCGCCCGTGCAGATTATGGTTTTAACTATTGCCGATAGACATCACGACTACGCAAAGCAAATACATGAACAATTAGAAACTGGTAATTTGCGGGTTAAATTAGACACCAGAAATGAAAAAATCGGTTTTAAAATTCGTGAGCATTCTATGCAAAGAGTACCGTATTTAGTCATTATCGGTGATAATGAATTGCAACAAAAAACAATTACAGTTCGCACTCAAAAAGGTGTGGATTTAGGCAGTCTGACACTTGATAACTTTATTGCACAGTTAAATCAAGAAATTGCAGACAAACACTAATTACTGCTTGGAGGATTGAGGTATCGCTACTAAAAAAGATGAAACGCGCTTAAACGACATGATTACCGCTCGGCGGGTGCGTGTGACAGGTGCGGAAGGTGAAGCATTAGGCATCATCCCTTTAGATGAGGCCAAGCGTATTGCTTACGCAGCAGACTTGGATTTAGTGGAAATATCACCCAACGCTGATCCGCCCGTTTGCAAAATAATGAATTACGGCAAATACCAGTTTGAACTCAATAAAAAATTGGCAATTGCGCGTAAAAAACAAAAGCAAATTCAGGTCAAAGAAATTAAATTCAGACCGGGTACTGACGAAGGTGATTATCAAGTTAAATTAAGAAGTTTAATTAAATTTCTTAATGAAGGTGATAAAACTAAAATCACAGTACGTTATCGTGGGCGCGAAATGGCACACCGAGAAATCGGTATGGATCAATTAAAGCGTATTGAAAAAGATTTAGAAGAATTAGCCATAGTCGAACAGTTTCCGAAAATGGAAGGACGACAAATGGTCATGGTTATGGCACCTAAAAAGAAGAAATAAACGCTGTTATAACTGTATCGATACAATGTCAGATGCTTTATTAATAAAGTATCTGACATTTGTGCGTTTTAGGGGTTGGAAAATAACCTATCAAATTATCGCTTAATAATTAAAGTTATTAACGCTAATAATTAAAGAGACTCTCTTTAATTTAATACAAACAAGGACTGAATTGTATCGCGTATGACGCGCTTAATTCTTCAGGGCTCGCATTGTGCCTTGCTGAGTTTACTTAAGGATTTTTTTTCACTACTTTATTGGAGCTAAACAAATGCCGAAAATAAAAACCAATCGCGGTGCTGCTAAGCGTTTAAAGCGTACAGGCAACGGCGGTTTTAAATGTGGACATTCACACCGTCGTCACATTTTGACCAAAAAAACGACTAAAAGAAAAAGACAGTTGCGCTCGCCTATGGCTGTGCATCCTTCAGATGTGCGTATGGCAATACGCATGTTGCCTTACAGTTAAGGAGCTAACATGGCAAGAGTTAAACGTGGTGTAACAGCAAGAGCCAGACACAAAAAGATTTTAAAGCAAGCAAAAGGCTACTACGGCGCACGGAGTCGGGTCTATCGCGTTGCTAAACAAGCGGTTATTAAAGCGGGTCAATATGCGTACCGCGACCGCAAACAGAAAAAACGTCAATTCCGCGCTTTGTGGATTGTGCGTATCAATGCCGCCGCTAGAATGTTTGGTATTTCTTACAGTCGTTTGATTAATGGCTTGAATAAAGCTAATGTCGCAATCGATCGTAAAGTATTAGCCGATATTGCAGTGCGTGATATTGACGCTTTTGGCAAAATTGCTGAAATTGCAAAAGCTAATCAAAGTCCTAAATCTTAATTAGGTATTATTGCCCGTTTTTAAATCATTTAAAACGGGCAGTTTCAATTCTAAGTGTTGAACAAAATACGAATATCAATTTACATATTGATGTTCAAAGAATAATATATTAACGGGTTTGTCGAAATTATTTTTTAAATTGTTTCTGACGTTTGCCCATTACTTTTTTACACTTTTGTTTGAATTAGATTTTTATACTAGGTAATGATATGCCCCTTTCATATAATGAGTTTGTTAAAGGACTCGATGAGAAACTTTCAAAGTTAAAGAATGGAGAACAGATTTCAGGAATGACAGCATGTAAAGTTTGCAGTATTCCCTTGCAAGAAACTGTGACGGGATGTCGGATTATAAACGGTGATCATGTGTGCAGTGATTGTTACTTTGATGCTTTCGGCGATGAACTTGATGCGCATCCTATTCGTATGCCGCGCCATGCACATGCTCATAATGGAGTATAGAATTGAAAACCTATTTTTTTGGCAAGGAAGAAATAGATTGTTATTGTAGTGACCTTGCTGAAAGGTTGATAAAGCTAGATGGCGATTATCCAACATTGTGGTGTTTGATTGGATTTTCTGGTGAAAAAATTGCTAGAGTAGTAATTGATTTTATTAGAGAGAAAGGTGGGTCAACTCCCAATGTGGTAATCGCTTCTTACGATAGGAATAACAAAAATGTTATTTTTACCGATGGGTATGAAGAAAATTGTTTTAAAACTGAAAAGCCAATTTTGATTATCGATAGTTCAATACATTCGGGCAAATCTATGCTCAATGTTGCAAAAAAACTAAATGCTGAAGGTGCTAATCATTTAATTAGTTATAGTCTCGTATTAAAACGCAGTGCTGATTTTATTCCGACCTACTTTGGGGTAATAATTGACGATTATGATAGAGCTTTTTTTCAGCTAGATAAAATTCCAAATAATAGAATGTTGAAAAACAAACCATTTGGTATTGTGCGGACGCTAGTTCCAGAAGATGCTCATCGCAATCCTCCCTATGTAGAAATGGATATGGCAGATAAAGCTCTTGAAATACATTTCGGGGATTTTATTTATGAAAAAGAAACCATAGATTCAAAAGTTTATGTATTCGAGTTAGACGGGAAAATTGAAGCTATTTTAAGTTTTCGATATAAATCTAATGGATCGTTATTTATAGATTTTATTGCCACAAGCAATAATAAGAATATTCGTGGACAAAAAGTTGGTGGTATGTTGATGCGCTGGGCTGAGTCTTGTGCGAGATCATCAAACTGTTGTTGTATCGAATTATACGCAATTGAAGAAAGAGTTTCATTTTATGAAAACTGCGAATATAAAAGAATTGGAAAAACTTTAGATTGTGGAACAGCAGGAACATTTGTTTTAATGCGAAGAGAGTTACTTTATAATATTAAAAAATTAAATATTGAATAATAAAACCTAACGTATTAAAAATCTAAAATAATTGCTATTGAAAATACACCTTTTTATTGTCAATCAATTAGAGGAATCAATTCAAACTTAATTTTAAATCGTCAATACAGTGCAATCGCCCAATTAGCACTATCTCATGTTAAAATTTCATTTTTAACACAACACAGCGAAACACACCGTGTCCACATCTTTAAACGAACTTCTCAGCCAAGCCCTAGCGGCAATTCAACAAGCCAGCGATCTTAATCAATTGGATGGTGTACGCGTCCAATATTTAGGTAAAAAAGGCTTATTTACTGAGCAAATGCAACAACTTGGCAAACTTGAGCCTGAGCAACGCCGTGCTGTTGGTCAAGTGATTAATCAAGCCAAAGAGCAGTTTCAAAATCAATTAGAAGCCAAAAAAACCTTATTAGAACAAGCGGCACTCAATGCACGACTTGCCAATGAACGCATCGATGTCACCTTAGCAGGACGCGGACAAAGCACAGGCGGCTTGCATCCTGTTACCACTACTTTGCGCCGTATCAGCAAAATTTTTGCCAGCGTTGGTTTTAATGTGGTTGAAGGGCCTGAAATTGAAGATGATTATCACAACTTTGAAGCCTTAAATATCCCCGCGTATCACCCTGCTCGCGCTATGCACGACACTTTTTATTTTGATGCGCACCGCGTATTAAGAACACATACTTCACCTGTACAAATTCGGGTGATGGAATCACAAACACCACCCTTAAAAGTAATTGCGCCCGGCCGTGTGTATCGTTGTGATTCTGATATTACCCATACCCCCATGTTTCATCAAGTGGAAGGCTTTTTAGTCGATACCGATGTGAGCTTTGCTGATTTAAAAGGCGTGGTTTATGAATTTCTACAAGCCTTTTTTGAAAAAGACAGTCAAGTCCGTTTTAGACCTTCTTATTTTCCTTTTACCGAACCTTCTGCCGAAGTTGATATTGAATGTGTGATCTGTAACGGCGCGGGTTGTAGAGTTTGTAAACAAACTGGCTGGTTAGAAATTATGGGTTGCGGCATGATTCATCCTGAAGTATTTAAAGCGGTGGGTATTGATAGTGAAAAATATACAGGCTTTGCTTTTGGGATGGGCGTAGAACGTTTAGCGATGTTACGTTATGGCATTAATGATTTACGTTTGTTTTTTGAAAATGATGTAAATTTTTTAAAGCAATTTAATTAAAGATATTCACAAAAATAGAATCACAAAATTAAAGTAGGTATGATTTTAATCCTACCTACTTTAGGATATTCTCTTGTGCGCCTTTATCCGCAATTGTCGCTGTTTTAGGCGGTAACATTATTTTTGAACTATCGACTGCCAAGACATAAAAAACCCCAATACTTTCGGTAGTCATCATCGCTAAATAAGGTTTCTACTACAGCATCTTATAAATGCGCTGTGTTCCACTTTGCCCATCATCTGACTATTACATGTTTTTTCTTCTTTAGCCTATTTTGTAAGTTTCCTTAACTAGGCATGTTGTTCTCGTGTAAACCCCCTTTTTTTGATAAAAGGGCAATATTAAAACGTTATAAGCGATTATGAGAAGCTGATATATTTTATTATTTTTTAACTCACCGACACCCAATCGACTGACTATTGGTGAGTTAAAATAATGTCTATTTAAATAACCGCTTATTTCATTAGTTACGCATTATAAGATTTGCACTACTCAATTAATGTCCCCGCAAAAACAACTTATCTAAATCTTTAATGCTTAATTCAATCCACGTCGGTCTGCCATGATTGCATTGCGCTGAGCGTTGCGTTTTTTCAAGGGCGCGTAGTAACGCGTTCATTTCCCCGCCACTTAAACGCCGACCCGCCCGAACTGAACTGTGACAGGCCATTGTGGCTAATAATTGATGGCAATGTTGCTGGATGCGTTGACTGCTATCGTGTTCACTTAAATCCGCCAGCACGTCACGCAAGAGTTGTTCAATATCGCTATCAATCAATAACGCAGGAATCGCCCGAATTAAAATACTTTCAGGCGCAGTGCGATTTAATTCAAAACCAAAGGCACTAAATAAGGCGTGTTCTTGTTCGACTAAATCGGCTTCGGCTGTGGTGACGGTCAGTTTTATCGATAATAACAAAGGCTGGCTGGGAATCGCGCCTTGTTGGTATTGCTGTTTGAGGGCTTCATAGGTAATGCGTTCGTGAGCGGCGTGAGCATCAACTAAAATTAAACCATTAGCGGTTTCTGCAAGAATATAAATAGCGTGTAGATGCGCGAGTGCATAACCTAAAGGCGGAATGCTTTCAGGTGGCGGGGCTTCATTAAAGGTATCGTTTGCTGAGTACAAGACGCTATACGCTTGCAAAGTTTCTGCCACGCTTAAGGGTGCTGTAGGAGTATTATCATAAGGCAAACTGGCTTGTTGATAATAAGGACGTGAATTGTAAAACACTTGCTCTGGCGCGTTGTTAGAAAAGCTAGTACGCGTTGATGAAAGATTAGCCGTTATTGAATCAGTCACACTGGCTTGCTGGGACTTCTGTTCAGCAATGGCTTGATGCAGGGCAGTGAATAAAAAATCATGCACGAAACGACTATCACGAAAACGCACTTCCAATTTAGCAGGATGCACATTCACATCAACGAGGCTGGGGTCTAAACTCAAATACAGCACAAACACAGGATGACGCTCAGCAAACAAGACATCGTGATAGGCTTGTTTAACCGCATGTGAGACCAGCTTATCTTTAATCAATCGACCATTGACATAAAAAAACTGCATATCAGGCTGACTACGCGAACAAGTCGGCTGTCCTAACCAACCGCTAAGCGTCAAGCCGCCGCGACTAACACTAATCGCAATAGCAGTCTCGCTAAAACTCGCGCCACAAACATGCGCCAGTCGTTGTTTACGTTCAGCTTCATTGCTGGCAGGTTTGAGTTGGAGCAGTTCTTTTTGTTTATGACTTAAACTAAAACCGCAACCAAAACGACTCAATGCCATGCGTTTGACGAGCGTGTCGATGTGTCCAAATTCGGTTTTTTCTGTTTTGAGAAATTTGCGCCGCGCTGGAATGTTATAAAACAAATCACGCACTTCAACGCTAGTGCCTTGAGGATGTGGGTCAGGTTGGATGTCAGCACTAGAGCCGTTAATGCGCCATGCACAATCACTGTCAGCTATCCGCGAAATTAAGCTCAGTTTGGCAACTGCGTTAATACTACTCAGGGCTTCACCGCGAAAACCCATGCTGGTGACTTGCTCTAAATCAGCTAAGCTGGCAATTTTGCTAGTCGCATGACGCGCCAACGCTAAGCTTAAATCCTCTTTAACAATGCCACTGCCATTGTCGCGGATTTTAATTAAGCCCACGCCGCCTTGTTCAATATCGATATAAATCTGCGTCGCGCCTGCATCAAGGCTATTTTCAATGAGTTCTTTAACAATGGAGGCGGGACGTTCAATAATTTCACCCGCCGCGATTTGATGAACTAATTGGCTAGGTAAGGTATGTATGCGCATGAGAAATAGCTTATGTAAATTAGCTTACGAATGATAAAAATGGGCTAATTGGTAGTGGAAAAGTATGAGTCTCTTGATTATAAAGCTAAATGAATTTGAGTGTATAATGATGAATAAAATAAGAAGTAGCTCCTCAAAAAAGGAGGTTATATAGAAAACATACAAAAATAGATATAAAGAAAGATGGCGAGTATAAAAATAAAATGTAAGAAATGTTTGCGTGTTGCGTATATTTTCATGAAAAGTCAGAAGGCTATAAATGATGTTGATGTAATCATTGTAAATATGTACGATATAATAAGCCTGTGAAGTAGGTATAAAGACAAAATAATACCAATGGCACATAATGAAAGTGATACAAGAAATACCGCACGAGTTTTACAACACGTCAGAATGCAGTGATTTGAGAAATAAAAAAAGAATAATTAAGTAAAAGATATTAGAGTTGTTGTAATATAGTCATAACATATTGATTTTAAAATAGTAGCGGTGCAAATTTAAGTTTTTAATTCATTATTTAATATCCTAATTAACTTTTGAACAATGGATTTTTGTATAAACAATCAATATTGATTATGGCTAATTATAGAAAAATAAAGTCGTAAAGTATTCGCTTTTTTGGGGAAAATAATTAAAAATGTATAAAAACGCCCCAGTAATTGTGAAACTATATATATAGTGATGCTTGAGGCTGTTATTGGAAAATAAAATTTACGCCTTATTGTTATTGCCATAAATATGAAGAAGCTGGAGTAATGTCTGCATAGGTAGTAGCAGATTCAGATAAATGACCTGTTATTTTTTCCGCTTATAATGGGGAAAAATTGATACTCAACTAAATATGACTACTTATTAAATTCATGTTTATGAATTTAATAAGTAGTCATATTATATTTGTTACACAAAAGAAGTCTTTAAAACAGAAAATCCAATCAAATCAATAAATTTTTTCTTTTTAGGAAGAAAAAAGAGATTTTATTGAAATCAACCGTGTGCATGGTTGAAAAATAAAACGCGGCGGCGGAGTTGCCATCAAAGCTTTAACGTGGTTGGGATGCGCACCTTAAACACAGCGATTAGGGGTGATTTGTTTGTGCATTAGCATTTAATGCTCTCCATAGACTAAACACCGCATAGTTTGTTATAGTGAAAGGGTTTGTTTAAACCTTTCACTGTTTTTCATTTATTATTTAGCTTATATCCTCTGGAGAAAACACAATGCCTATTAAAGTTGCAATCAATGGTTATGGTCGTATTGGACGTAATATCGTCCGCGCTTTGTACGAAGCAGGTCGCACTGATGAAATTCAAGTCGTTGCTATCAATGACTTAGGTGACAGCAATACCAACGCCCATTTAACGCAATATGATACCGTTCACGGCAAATTTCCTTTTGAAGTGACCGTAGATGGTAACTTCATTGTTATTAACGGTGACCGCATTCAAGTTTTTTCAGAAAGAGACCCTTCAAAATTACCTTGGGGTGAATTAGGTATTGATGTGGTTCATGAATGTACTGGCTTTTTTACCAGCAAAGCCAAAGCCTCAGGTCATATCACCGCTGGCGCGAAAAAAGTCATTATCTCAGCTCCCGGTGGTGATGATGTGGATGCAACTATCGTTTATGGCGTAAATCATAACGTATTGAAAGCATCTGATACCGTTATTTCTAACGCTTCTTGCACCACTAACTGTTTAGCTCCTTTAGTCAAACCTTTGCATGATGCCATTGGTGTGGTTCATGGTCAAATGACCACTATTCACTCTTACACCAATGACCAAGTTTTAACTGACGTGTATCACAGTGACTTGCGTCGTGCGCGTTCGGCGACTCAATCAATGATTCCTACCAAAACTGGCGCGGCAGCGGCTGTGGGTTTAGTGTTGCCTGAATTGGCGGGTAAATTAGACGGTTTTGCGATGCGCGTTCCAACTATTAACGTATCAGTAGTTGACTTAACCTTCACTGCGGCGCGTGCTACTAGCAAAGCAGAAATTGATGAAGTGTTAAACGCGGCGGCGCAAGGTTCATTAAAAGGCATTTTAGAAATCAACAACAAACCATTGGTTTCGAGTGACTTTAACCACAATTCATCTTCTTCTATCTACGAATCATTGATGACTAAAGTTATCGATGGCACTTTTGTAAAAGTTCTATCTTGGTATGACAATGAATGGGGCTTTTCAAACCGTATGTTAGATACCACTATCGCTTTACATAACGCGGAATAATCATGTTAAGACGAACTAAAATTCTTGCCACTTTAGGCCCTGCTACCGATCAAGAAGGTGTGCTAGAAGGTCTGTTTAAAGCAGGCATTGATGTGGTACGGATGAACTTTTCACATGGTTCAGCCCAAGACCATCTCAATCGTGCTAATCGTGTGCGTGAGTTAAGTAAACAAACAGGTCGCCGTGTGGGCATTTTAGCCGACTTGCAAGGGCCTAAAATTCGTATTGAGCGGTTTAAAAATGACAAAGTTTGGTTAGAAAATGATCAAGCTTTCGCGCTCGATATTAATTTACCTTATGACCAAGGTGATGAAACCCAAGTGGCTATCAGTTATGAACCCCTGCCCAAAGAAGTTAAACAAGGCAGTCGTTTATTACTTGATGATGGCAGAGTCGTTTTAGATGTCATTAATGTGGAAGAAAACTTGCGCATTAACTGCACCGTGGTTGTCGGTGGTTATTTGTCTAATAAAAAAGGCATTAACTTACTCGGTGGCGGTTTGTCAGCGGCGGCTTTGACTGAAAAAGACAAAGAAGACATTAAAACCATAGGTCTTATGGGTTGCGATTATGTGGCGGTGTCTTTTCCACGTTGCGCGGCTGATTTGCATGAAGCGCGTGCTTTGTTAGAAGCCGAAGGTTGTTACGCGGGGATTGTGGCTAAAGTTGAACGCGCTGAAGCGGTTGTACCTAATGTGATGGATGAAATCATCTTAGCCTCAGACGCGGTGATGGTAGCACGCGGTGATTTGGGCGTTGAAATTGGTGATGCGAGTTTACCAGCAGTGCAAAAACTGTTGATTAAACGCGCCAGAGAACTTAATCGTATTGCCATTACAGCTACGCAAATGATGGAATCGATGATTGATAACCCGATTCCAACACGCGCCGAAGTCTTAGACGTAGCTAACGCGGTTTATGACGGTACTGACGCGATTATGCTTTCTGCTGAAACCGCTTCGGGCAAACATCCCATTAAAGCCGTTGAAGCCATGGATAGAATCTGCATTGAAGTTGAAAAACAACCAGGTGTACGTCTATCTGATCACCGCATGAATATAGAATTTGAGCGTGTTGATGAAGCCATTGCTATGACTGCCATGTATATGGCAAACCATACCAAAATCAAAGGCATTGTGGCATTGACTGAATCAGGTTCAACTCCGCTGTGGATGTCGCGCATTAGCTCGGCAATACCTATTTTTGCTTTTAGTAGTGAAGCGACTACTTTAGGTAAAGCCACTTTATATCGCGGCGTGTTCCCGATTTATTTTGAATTAGGTGAAAACACTGATCACCCCGAAGCCAATCGTGGCGTGGTGGCGGTCTTGCGTAAATGGAATATTGCCAAAGACGGCGATAGATTCATTATCACCAAAGGTGATTTGAATGGCGTAAAAGGCGGTACTAACGCTTTAAAAGTCATTACTGTAGGACAAGGCTTAACACCTTAGAAATCTCTTCTAAAAAGGTTAAACATAAAAAAGGCGACTTTTAAGTCGCCTTTTTTTTAACGTCCAACTAATAGACGTTGCGCCAATTCTTCGGGAAGCCCCACAGACCTCATTTTCTGCATCACAGGTTCTACTGGATAAGGCAGACTCATAAAACTTACCTCGCGTAATTCTCTATCATAAATAGCAAATTGGGCATTAGGGCAACCATTTCTAGGCTGTCCAATAGAACCGGGGCAAACCAAAATGTGGGCATAAGCACCTAACGCGATTTTTTTACCCGATAATTGCAAATCACGACCATTATGGTCACGCGCAAAAACCCCCGGCATGTGTGAATGCCCATGAAAACATAACACCATGTTTTTACTTGCCATATAGGCTAAATTATCTTCATAAGTCATCATATAGACATAAGCATAAAAAAACTCAGGATCCATCGGCGCACCGTGGACAGCAAACCATTCTTTAGTTTCTTCAAAAACAGGCAAGTCATTTAACCAATGCCGTTGCGCTATCGATAATTGTGCAATTGTCCACTCAATCACTTTGCGCGAATGCCCCGAAAAACCAATATCCACACTGCCAATACCCACGGCATGATCATGATTACCTTTAATCACCCGAAAATTAGAGCGTTGCAAACGTTCAATACATTCTACAGGGTCTGGACCATAACCCACGACATCACCCAATACTATGCCTTCATCAATATTATTAGCCTGTAGATAATCTAAAACACAACATAAAGCCGCGTAATTGGAATGAATATCAGCTAATAACGCCACAAAACGTTTAGATACGGGTGAATTAGCAATAATAGTATTATTAACTTGCTCAATTATTGGTGTAGCTATTTGAGGAGCAAGGTTATTAATAACAAAATCATCAATAGGCTCTGGATTTCTTTTCGGCGGATTTAATAAGGCATTCATTAAAGTGCGTAATAAATGCTCTTTTTGTCCTTGTGGCATAAATAAAGAGTGTAATTGCCTTGCTATAATTTGACGACAGTGGTGTTCTTGAAAAACATTATCTAATTGTTCAATTAAAATAAAAGCCAGTTCGTTGATAAATGATTCATCTAACCATTCAAAAGAACGAATATAAACACCCAGCATAATAGAAAAAGTGACGAATTTATCCCATGAATAATATTCATCATCGAGATAATAGACTTTGTCATCACTATCTACGGCAAAATTTGATAAGCCTTCATCGAGTTTGGTATCGCTAGTTTTTGCTAAATTTAAATACATAGCAAAAACCGCTTTAAATAAATTTAAATAACGTTGCCGATCAGTAATACTAATAGGTGACGTTTTTAACTCAATATGTAAAGGTTTTAAGCGTGGACAAATACTCGCAATTAATACCACTTGTTCTGCTACAGTAGCATCAATTGCTTCGGTAATTAATAACCACGTTTTATGAGGGTGATGCACTGCAAGCTGTTGTTCTTTATGGAGCGTTTGTAATGCCCAGCGGCGTGCTTGTTTAGTGGCAAAATTAAATTCAGAGCGGATTTTAATAACATGATGCTCGTCTGCATAAATACGCGTTCCAGGTCTGCCAATAAAATCACTGCCCAATAATAAAGTTTCAGAACTAGCGCGTAATAACTGGGTGATATAACTAGAATCGTAATGTGGTTGTTGATCGATAGCACCAATAATTTCAACGGATAACATAGGCGATATTAACAGGTGGCGAACTTTAAAGGAAAATCGCTTTGCGTGATTATTTCAACAATAGTAAAACAAAGCGATTGGTTCTTAGATGCGTGAGTGATACACGCGCATTATTCATCAACAAACTTAGGGACAGTGGGGTGCAATCAAAGGTAGAGTACGTCGCACTGTAGACCAACCCATACCTAAATTAGCAGTGGTTTTAGTAATCAAAACCATTAAAGCATCGGGTTTTTCTGGCACAACTGCCATAAAATGATAAGTATTATTGGTGGTCATTTGGACTTCTTTGATGGATTTACTCATAGGCTTACCGCGATGCTCGGCAAATAAGGCTTCTATTTGCCGTATATTTTTACCTCGTATAACATCAACTGCCGCCGCTGCCACTGCTTCTAAATAGGAAGTAGTAAAATAGGGTACATTATGCGATACCGCTAATAATAAGCCGCTTTCTAAATCAACTACAGCGCAACCCAACGCGCCATCGACATCTGAAACAACAGATTGCAAAATTTCATCTATCTTTGCCATTTTCAAAGCTCCTCTGGAAATCAAATACCCATCAATCCATTTTAATTATATTTATAGTGATTATGGTCATGGTCATTAACAGGTACTCTTAAAACAAAAATCGCCCTGAGATGCCACTAACAGTAATGACACAACAAGGCGGATTGGGCATTGTATGCGCTGGTTGTAAACTAAAGTCACAACGCACAAACATGATTAATTAAGGACAAAGTGGTCCAATAATAGGCATGTTACGGCGAACAGAAGACCAACCCATACCCAAATTAGCGGTTTTTTTAGTAATTAACACCACCAAAGCATCAGGTTTATCGGGCACAGTTGCCATAAAATGATAAGTATAATCAGTGGTCATTTGAATTTCTTTAATGGTTTTGCTAACAGGCTTACCACGTTGACTAGACAATAAAGATTCAACTGCGCGTACATTTTTACCACGCATAATATCGACCGCCGCCGCCGCGACTGCTTCTAAATAAGAAGTGGTAAAGTAAGGCACGTTGTGCGCCACGCCTAGCAATAAACCACTTTCTAAATCAACAACTGCACAGCCTAATGCACCGTCAACATCTGCAATAACAGATTGTAAAAGATCATCTAATTTTGCCATTTTTTAAGTTCCTTCAAGGTTAAATAAAGTGAGTAGATTACATCAAAAACATAATTTATATAAGGAAAAATTTTTGCTCACTTGCCTATAATCAATGATAAAAAAATCTGAAAACGCTAAATATTTATTAAATTATAAAATGACAATCTAATTATCAAATTCTTTTAAACGATTGTTAATTTTATTGAGTAAATTGTGTTGTTTATGAACGGTTAGTTGTATTTCGATAGCATTCTTTTTGTCAATTAAACCAATGAGATAGCAAGCATTATAAAAGTTATAAATATCGTGTACGCAAATTTGCGTATAGCTAGAAATTTCAATTAATGGCACTGCATTATTACTCATAAAGGCAATTAATTTCATGTAACTGCGACAAGAGGCAATACTTAAATCAGGCCAATTATTCAAACAAACTATGTTTTGAGTACTATGACCTTGTAATAAATTACCCTGAGAGGCTTTAAAACCAAGATACCAAATGAGATTATTTAAAGGCTTGGGCGATAAACCATCGATTTTATTATCCAGCTCTTCTTTACTTAAAGTATGCGTTAATAAAGTATCAGCACTAATATAACAATCCAGTTGTTCTAAATCGACCGAACAATAATAAATATTTTTAGCCACATGGGTGTAAATAGTTGGCTGTTGTGGTGACAGGGGTAGGCTGTGTTGCAATGGATGTTTAGTGGCTAAGGGGTCTTGAGTCAATATTAACAATCGTTTTAATAAACCATCAGGATTAAAAAACTGTTTTTGAATGTCCACTTCATTTATTGGTTTTACTGCTTGTGCTAAAGTTTTTGTAGCTATGCGATTGAACACTTCAACAACAGAACGTAGCCGTGGTAAACCATAGGAGTCAACTAATAATAAATGATCATCTTCGGTGCTTTTGGCGCGTGAATAAAATAAACAACGCTCATAAGGCTGGGCAATATCATCTTTATTTTGCTCTTGCGTAAATAAAAAAAAGTCTGCGCTATCTAAATCAACAATTTTCCAAGTATGCTCTAGCCCTTGTTCAGACAAAGACAATATAGCCTCAAAACTTTCGATTTGTTGTGGATTAAACCCCATAAGTTTGATGGTAATCATTTGATTTTTAGTCATTTTTTCGGTAACTTGATTAAGCTTTTTGAACGCCATTGAGCTTTGGTGCTTAAACGTTACCAAAGCCCAAGTAACGCATGAACAATCCTCAGCGAACTTTTGGGTGATATTCCAAAAACACAGATTATTTGTTTCATAGTGTTTATTAATAACTAATTAAATGACTACAGGGTTTTCACAATGTTAGTTACTAAAAATTGCTAATTGTAGGGGCGAATTACATTCGCCTTTGTGCGTAGAGGCGAATGTAATTCGCCCCTACAATACTTTAAATAGTAATTAACTGATTTTGAAAAAACTGTATATCTACAAATAATATGATTTTAATAGGCAAGTATTTGTGAATTATCCACTCTGTTTTAAGCAATCAATACTTTAATGAATTTGATAATTATTAAAGATACACAGTAGGTTGATTTATTAACTTAAGTTACGCAGATTATTGAGTTGGCGTGCAGGCTTTGCCTGCATTGCAAGCAAAGCTTGCACGCCACCTAAAGTTTATTTAACAACCTTTGCGTAATTTGAGTTATTAAATAACCAATCATAATCAGATAGTGCTATTAACCCATGTAGTCACTGCCGCATAATCAGTTTTACCTGTGGGCAATACAGGAATTGCACTAATAAACAGAATTTTTTTCGGTAAGCTAATAGCGGCAACCCCTGTGGCAACAGCCGATAATTGCTGGAAATTGGCTTCTGTTTGGGTGGTGACTAAAATGATTTGTTCGCCTTTTTTAGCATCGGCAATACTGATTACCGCATGATGGGCATCAGGCCATGCTTGCGCGGCTAAGCTTTCCACCATCGTTAAAGACACCATCTCGCCGCCCACTTTAGCAAAGCGTTTGCTCCGCCCTTTAATGCTCACAAAACCATCGTCATCGATGGCGACTATATCACCCGTGTCATACCAACCTTTGCCGTAAATGGATTCAGGCGCAAATAACCGACCATTATACTGGGATAAGAGATAACCTAACATCACATTAGGCCCTTTTAAATGTAAACGCCCGCCTTCACTGATACCTTCTACCGCTTCTAGGCGGTATTCCATTGCGGGTATTAAGCGTCCTACTGTTCCTGCTTTGTAATCAATAGGGGTATTGACTGCCGCCACTGGCGCGGTTTCGGTCGCGCCGTAACCTTCTAAAATACGAATGCCAAATTTTTCTGCCCATAATAAACGGGTACTGTCTTGTAATTTTTCCGCGCCAGCGACCACATAGCGCACGCTGTAAAAATCATAAGCGTGGGCTTTTTTAGCATAAGCGGCAAAAAAGGTATTCGTGCCAAACAAAATAGTGGCATTGATTTCATAAGCGATTTCAGGAATGACACTAAAATGCAGCGGCGTGGGATAAAAGAAAGTGGTCATGCCATTCAGCACGGGTAATAACGTTCCCACGGTGAAGCCAAAGGAATGAAACATTGGTAAAAAATTCAACACAATATCGCGTGAATTAAAAGCAAAACGGGCGGCAATTTGTTTATGATTGGCTAGCAGATTTGCATGAGATAACACCACCCCTTTAGGCGTACCTTCTGAACCTGAGGTAAACAACACCACCGCTGGACTGTCTGGGTTATAGCTATCGTGTTTGTACCACAAGCCACAGCTTTTACTTTGCAACCAACCTTTAGCTTTATCAATAACCGATAACTGCCCTGCTAAATCCTCTAAATACACCAGATTCACTTGGTTAGCTAAAGCATTGGCATCGTCTTGCAAATGCGCTAAGTCGATAAACTTACGCGCCGTTAATACTGTTTTAACTTGCGCGGTCTCACAAGCCGAAAGCATGGCAACAGAACCTGTGGCGTAATTCAACATGGCAGGAACGCGTTGATGTAATTGCAAACCTAAAATCACTAACAAAGTATTAGTGGAATTGGGCAACAGCACACCGACATTTTCACCGCTTGAAGTAATCGCTTTTAAAGCATTACCCAAAATAATACTGCGCATGATGATGGTGTTATACGACATCGGGATTCGCGCCAAGTCTTCTGCCACGGTATGTGAACCGCCGTGAACAGTACGCGCTTCTAACAAACTGGTGAAAATCGTTTGCCGATAAGGGCTAGTATCAAACATCATCTCGGTCATGATGTCAGCCAAAATATGACCACTAAATTTACGCCGATTCTTACCTGTCAATTCCTTACGCGCCGCAATATGCGTGGGTGGTGAAATATGCAGGGTGATTTTTGGAAAAAAACGCAAGCGCACTAAATTTTGTAATTTAGAAAACCGTGAATACTCTGCCCCTGCAATGCGTATAGGCAATAAAGTCGCGCCTGATTTATCGGCAACCATACCCGTGCCGTCATAAATTTTCATCAACGCACCTGTGACCGTAATGCGTCCTTCAGGAAAAATCACCGTTTTAGTGTCTTGTTGTAAATGCGTAATCAATGCTTTTAACGATAAGGGATGGGTAGGGTCCATCGGAAACACTTGCGATAAACCAAGGAACGGCTTAAGCCACCAGCGTTGCGCGATTTGAGTGTTAATCGCAAAAGTAATCTCATCGGGTAAAAACACCCCTAGCAATAAGGGGTCTAAAAACGAGCTGTGATTAGCAATAATCAACACCCGTTTTCCTGCACTTAGATAATGTTCTAAGCCATGAACTTCAACTTTATAAATCAAGGTCAATAACCAGCGTAAGCATTGTTTGAGCATAAAGAACATTCCGAGAAAGTGAAAAAAGATTGGTAACAGTGAATCTGTGCTTATCTATGGCTTTGCAACCAACTATTCTTGACTGTTTGGCAATCAACAAAACAGTTGCTTCGTATTACCAGCAGACATTAAACGCACACAAGATTGTGGATAAACCACAGATTTGCGGTGACGATGTGCAATCGACACCGCATAACTAGATTTAGTAGCAGAAATTATAGCTGAGGAATGCGTAGTGCGAAGCTTTGCAGGGTGGCAATTGTTTAAGCTTGCTCATTGGAGGTAATGAAGTTGCCAACTATGCTATGAGTTAGCAGATGACATCGAAAATTTCGATTAAGCTACGCTGAGCATTAGCGTTTATTAACAGAAGTTATGCAGGAAACTAATTTCGTCCACGAAAAACACAAAAAGCACGAAAAGAAAAACTTCTATTTGGTTTTTAGAATAAAGCGGTAGTGCTTCAAAAGAGTAAGTTTTAACAAAACGTCATTTTAGCTGGAATTCAAACCTAGGTTTGAACTCCGATTGTTTAATATTAACTAGTCTAATTTTTTGATGCACTACCAATAAATCGAGATTTTAAAAACCTATTTTTGGTGTCTTTCGTGCTTTTCGTGGACAATTAAAAACTCATAATACTTGTTGCAAAGCAAAATAAGCACTACTCATACCTAATAATGCCCCGCAAATTATATCGCTTAAAAAATGTACCCCTAAAAGCCTTAAGCTATAAATTACTAAATGCTGGCGATTATTTATTTCACGAACAAGACACATCAAATGATTTATATTTAATTAATAGCGGGAAAGTCGAAATTTATAAAATAGGCTCTGCTAAAAAACACAGTGTTAGTGCTTTAGGCGCTGGGGAGATTTGTGGGGAATTGGCGTTTTTAGATGATTCACCGCGCTCAGCCTCAGCGCGCGGTGCAAATAACAGAAGTGATTATTTTAAATAAAGCGGTAATTAAGCGCGTGGATACTAGTGCCACTTTATTAAATAAGCTAATTTATAATATTGCTTTAAGTAATTCAGAAAAACTACGCCGTAGCACTATTGAACATGTGAATAGTTTGGAAAAACAATTAGAATTAATAACCGCGCAAAATGAATTTGGGCATATATTTATTTATATTTTAGTTTGTTATAGCGTGGGGATGATTTTATTATATCTATTATTTACTAATTTAAAGTGGATAGATATTTATACCTCTTCATTTAATTGGTTATACTTGTCTTTATTATTTATACCCAGTTTGATGGTATTACGCAAAACAGGCATAGCTTACGCGCAATTAGGCATTACCACACATCAATGGCGACCTGCTTTATTAGAGGGTTTAATAGCTTCAGCTATGGTGCTTGCATTATTGATAGGCATTTATTTTAGTAATCAAAAACTGCATTATTTGCCTTTGAAAACACCTTATCCTGCGGGTATTTGGATTTTGACTTATGGCGCACATGCTTTTATACAAGAATTTATTACGCGGGGATTGATTCAAACTTCTTTTCAACGTTTTTTTAATGATGAAAAAGGTTTAAAGTCGGTTTTATTAACCTCTATTTTATTTGGTATGATTCATTTACATTTTGGGTTTTCTGCTTTATTTATTACGCTCATCACAGGGATTATTTTTGGTTTGTTTTATTTGCGGCATCATAATTTAATTGGGGTGAGTTTATTGCACTGGGTAGCGGGGGGTGGGGCATTTTTGATTGGGTTGCTTTAACTATTTTCGGTAGTCCTGCAATAGCAATTTTTCTTTTTAATTTATGCCTTTGATGAAGAGATTTTTTAATCAGTCGATAGCATTTCAGCATCAATTGATTTGATTGTTGTCACATCAATAAAGATGCTTTACAGTAAAAATTCTTTACTTTTTTCAGAGATGGCAATGTCAAAACAACTGGCAAAAATCAGTAGCAAAGGACAGGTGACTGTTCCCGCTGAGGTGTGTAAGGCTTTGCAGGTTAAAGCTGGCGATACTTTGATGTGGGATATAGAAACCGATGGACGCATTGTGGTGAGAAGGCTCGAACCTATCGATTTAGCTTATCTCAGCGCGATAAGCGGCACATTGTCTGAGTGGCACAGCGTTGACGTATCGTGACTTATAAACGCTACGATATTGTTTGCCTTTTCCGTTCACTGACAAATTAGCCACGAAAACGCGCCCCGTTTATGACTGGTAGTCCTTTAAGGACTGCCAGTCATTCGCTTAAGATTAATTAAATCCGTTCAGATTTCTTCAGTTTTTCTTCTGTTACTTGTTTATGCAAGTTATTAATTGCCACTGAATTACCATAAACTTTAGCTAATTTAGTGAGCTTATCTAATAGATTATTAGAATCGTATCTTTGATAAATAATTGTTAATGCTTAGCGCATTTCTGTATGGTTAAGCCCAGCAATATTTTTTATCTATCCAATACATAATAATATCTACTTTATTTTTTATAGCATACGCCGAAGCTAAACAAATAGCATATTCAAAAAATATACGCTGATTTTCAAAAATAATATCGATGACTTCTGTTCCGTTTATTGAGTGAATCATATAAATTGATGCTAAATCATTATTTTTATCTTTGCCAATCTCATTTATTTCAAAATAAATAAATTTATTAAAATAAAAAATATTATTTTTGATGTTTTTCGCACTGTCTATTATTTTTTTTGTTCGATAATGATATTTTTCTGTTGCCAATTCACAAAGATTTTTAAAAGTACAGTCTGTGTTTTCGATAAATTCAATAATTTCGTCATCGCTTAATTCAAGTTGAACAAATGGTTTTAGTAAAGTTGAATCATTTTTTTCTTCTGTATTTGAAAATAAAATCCATTCTGCATAACTATCTTTTATTTTACATTCATCATGCAAAATGGTTTTTAACAAGTGCCAACTCTTTAAACTAAATTGAGGAAAAACTGTTGAAATTACTGGACAAGTATTTATTCCTGAAGAGTTTATTCTGGGTCTTCCATTTACAAAAAAACTTGATTTTTTTTCAAATAATGGCGACGGTTTGATAAAAGTTATTTGCTTATAAGAAAACGCTATATCAGATATTGGATTTTTAGCATCCTTTTTTTTAAGTTCTGTATAAAATGAACTCATTTTTTCACGCAAAAAATTATTCCATGCTTTATTCAGCTCATCATAAACTAGAAAATCATCGTTTTTTCTGACTTTTATTAGTTCAAATGGAAAAATTACATAATGTTCGTAACCATCACTATAAAAATAAATCCCAGTGCAAATGACATAATCGATATTAGTTGTATCATTTTTAACTCGTTTTTTAACTATATCTAGGAATTCTTCTTGATTTAATGCTTGATAGTCATTGTTGATTATAATTAAAATTTTAGTCAGATTTTTTTTAATTCGTTCACAGCTTATTTTTAACTGGCTATTTGCTTTTTTAATCTGAGTTTTTACAGGGGTTTCTAATATTCTGTAAAATTTTTTTCTATCTTCATCGGATAAATAATTAGGGTCAAGAACTACAACTGGTGCTTTAGAATAGGTGGAAAATAATTCAAAGATTTTTTCATGTCTATCTACTTTCTCCAAACCTTCTTCTTCAATTAATTTTAGTTCAATAAGGCAATCATCAAAAATATAATCGACATTTTTCTCAGATTCACGAGAATCATCTAAAGAAAATCTACGTCCTCCTGCTTGTTCTATAATTTTATTAAAATCTTGCTCAGTAATTCGATTGATTTTTTTATTTTCAAACATAATAATTTTTCATGTGATAGATTATAATTAATCTTGTTCTCATGCGGTGCGTGAGAACAAGAAAGGACACCGCATTTTTTATATTATTGCCATAAATTCAAAATAATTAACTGCGGATAATCAAAATCTTTAACGTTGCGGGTGACTAAACATAAATTATGTTGCAACGCGGTAGCTGCTAATAAACTATCAATCGCAGGTAATGGTCTTGTCGCGCTTGCTTGTAATTTTCCCCAACAATTCGCCACATTAGTATCAATGACTAATAAGCGATTATCAAACCATAAAGGAATATCAATTTCTAACCACTGCAATAAGGCTTGTTTTTTCTGTCCATTATCTAATTTATCAACACCTTTACGAATTTCACCTAACGTTAAGACGCTTAAATAAAGGGATTTATTATCAATACTGGCAAACCATTGTAAAACTTTCTGGTTAGGTTGTGGACGTTTTAATTCAGAAATAACATTTGTATCTATTAAATAGTTCATAATTCAATATCTCTGCACAAAGAATTATCTCGCTCTAATTCTAATTCAACTGCCATTAAAGGCGAGTTTCTAATAAAATCGACAAAATTATTTTTTTGCTGAGCATTATCAATAATAACTTTCTTTTTTGATGAAATTAAGCTTAATAATTCATCAAGCATTTCAATCGGTAGATAATGAATTTCATTTATTAATTGATTTTCTAATTCAATACGATTACTCATTTTATACTCCGTTTTTATTAAAAATAATCTCGTTCCCACGCGCTGGCGTGGGAATGCCTTTAAGACGCGCCGCGTCAACTATACCGCAGGCGCGGTAAAACGGTATTCCCACGCGGCGCGTAAGAACAACAAAACTAAACCAAAACCTCCGCCAAATTCCCTTTACTTTCCAGCCACGCTTTTCTATCCCCAGCGCGTTTTTTAGCCAGTAATAAATCCATCATCGCGGTTGTGCCGTCAAAATCATCAATGGTTAATTGCACTAAACGGCGCGTGTCAGGATTCATGGTGGTTTCGCGCAATTGCGACGGATTCATCTCGCCCAAACCCTTAAAACGCTGGGTGCTGACCGTGCCTTTTAATTTTTCAGCTTTAATTCTGTCCAAAATGCCCACGCGTTCCGCGTCATCAAGCGCGTAAAACACCCGCTTGCCAATATCTATGCGATACAGCGGCGGCATGGCAACAAACACATGACCCGCACTGACCAGCGCGTTAAAGTGCTGATAAAACAAAGCGCAAATCAACGTGGCAATATGATTGCCGTCTGAATCCGCGTCCGCCAAAATGCACACCTTGCCATAACGCAAGTTTTGCAAATCATTCGAGCCGGGTTCAATGCCCAAGGCAACGGCTATATCGTGAACTTCTTGCGATGCCATCACCAAATCCGATTCCACTTCCCAAGTGTTTAAAATTTTGCCGCGCAAGGGCAAAATCGCTTGAAAATCACGCTCTCTGGCTTGTTTTGCCGAGCCGCCTGCTGAATCGCCTTCCACTAAAAATAATTCCGTTCTGCTGGTTTCTTGGCTGGCGCAATCGGCGAGTTTTCCGGGTAGCGCAGGGCCTGAGGTGATTTTTTTGCGAATGATTTTTTTAGACGAGCGCAGACGTTTTTGTGCGCTAGCAATGATGATTTCAGCGATTTTTTCGCCTTCTGCGGGGTGTTGATGTAGCCATAAACTAAATCTATCTTTTGCCACGCCGCTGACAAAAGCCACGCATTCACGCGAACTGAGCCGCTCTTTGGTTTGCCCTGAAAATTGCGCGTCGGCGAGTTTGACCGATAACACAAAATGGCAATGTTCCCAAACATCTTCGGGGGCGATTTTTACCCCGCGTGGCAGGTTGTTGCGAATCTCGCAAAACTCGCGCATTGCCTCAGTCAAACCAGCGCGTAAGCCGTTGACGTGGGTGCCGCCTTGCGCGGTGGGGACTAAGTTGACATAGCTTTCATTGAGCATTTCCGAAGACGGTTCAACTGCCCAAACGATGCACCAATCCACTGCTTCGGTCGTGGCGGCTAAACTGCCCATGAACGGTTGCACAGGGTAGTATTCAATATCGCCAATACGGTCTAATAAATACGCTTTTAAACCGTCTTGATAACACCAAACGATGGTTTCGTCGGGTTGCTCTGTTTTTAGGGTGATATGCAGTCCCGCACATAATACGGCTTTAGCGCGTAGATTATGTTTGAGTTTGCTCAATGATACTTTGGGCGAATCAAAGTATTTTTCATTAGGCAAAAAGCGCACAGTTGTACCCGTATCGTTTTTGCTTGTTGTGCCGATTTCGAGTAGTTCGCTTTGCTTTTCACCGTCAGCAAAGCGCATCGCGTATTTTTTACCGCCGCGTTTGATGGTGACTTCTAATTGCGCCGACAACGCATTGACCACCGACACGCCCACGCCATGCAAGCCGCCTGAGAATTGGTAGTTGCTGTTAGAAAATTTGCCGCCTGCGTGGAGCTGGGTCAATATCACTTCAACCCCTGTCAAACCTTGTTCGGGGTGAATATCCACAGGCATTCCGCGTCCGTTGTCTTCCACTTGCACCGTGCCGTCCGCGCTTAAAGTGACAATAATACGGGTGGCGTGTCCTGCGAGGGCTTCATCAACGCTGTTATCGACCACTTCTTGCACTAAGTGATTGGGGCGGGTGGTGTCGGTGTACATGCCGGGGCGTTTGCGGACGGGTTCTAAGCCGCTTAACACTTCAATGGCGGCGGCGTTATAGTCTTGACTCATGGGGTTACTATTCTCTTAAAGCTAAAAACGATGCTATTAGCTTAACATTGAATAGTGAGCGGTGGGGCTTTGGGGTGTTAAATGTGGGGCTTGTTAATGATAGAGCTGTCAGGTTTTTAAAACCTGACAGCTCTGTTTATAGCGAATTAAATTTATTATTAGCACTTATTGTCATTGAATTTGAAAACTTTGCTATATCAATACAACGCAGATTTGTTGCAAGTATTAAATACAAGCCATAGAACCGTAAGTGATTAACCAAAATTTAACCAGTCGTGCTTTGGAGCTTGAAATCAATCATATCTAATAAATTGACAATTTTTTGCTAATTGTTTTGCTTGACCGCTCGTTAACCCTGCTTTGTTTTTTCCAAGAATAAGCGTGTGATAAGGATTTCTTTCACTTGGGTCAGTTTGAACATTGCAGTTATTATCTAAACACAATTGTACAGAAAGTCTAGCTTCTCCTTCTAACGCAGAGAATACATGCAGAAATGCTTCTTTAACTTCGTCATCTGTTCTGTCAGCATTAATATCAACCGAAACGCCGTTTGAATCTTTGAAAAGTGAAGAGCTTATTCGCCCCTCTTTATCAAGCCAAAATCCTTTATTTGGCTCAATGGCACGATGTAATAATTCATTTGGTTTAATGATTGACTCTGACATTGAATAAATTTCTAAAACTAGAGAATGCTTGTACTACAGAATTAAATTGTTCGTTTTTATACTCGACATCATCTTTTTCTGCATAAATATCAACAGCATCAGAAAAAATCTCTGCTTCGCAATATATACCATTTCTATCAAATTCAATTTGTATAGATTGCCTTGCTGTTGGAAATACAGAAATAAATTCACTTAAGTCTTTTATATAAAAAATGAAGTTTTTCGCACTGTTTATCACACTAAAAGGTATTGTATTCGCGCCATATCCATTCCAGTTTTCTTTTAACGATTGAATTTCATCAATACGCATTAATAACAAATTATAGTCTTTTGCATGAGATGATAAAAAATCTTGCGAGCTATAGGAAACATCATAAGTGGGGTTAATACTATATGAAAAGTCTGTTTTATTTTCTTTTGGCAATAATGGAATAACACTTGAGCAACACAATGCAGTCACCGCTATGTTTCTTAAAAAAACCTTTTCTGATGAAATAAAATTATTATTTCCTAAAAGATAATTATTATTCATATTCTGGCTCCAAACTTTTAATTAACTCAGACTCAGGATTTAGAAGAGTAAAAAATATTTTTTTACTCTCAGTATGTATTTTTTCTATGGCTTCCATTAAAAATTCCAACCCTGTATTAGAGTTGCAAGCTATATGTGCATCTATATCTATAACAGAGCCTTCTTTTTCTTGATAACTTGCCTGATTTGCTATTACAGTTCTTACCATAAGATTGTCACCATCACGGTAATAATCAATATATTGATATTGTTCTTTTTTATATGCAATAGGCGTTTTTACTTCAACAGTGGTATGGCATAAAATATCCATAGGAAAGAAATTTACTGTTCTTTGTGCGACTCGTGTAATTCGTTTTAAAAAACTAGCATCATGTTGAAATAAACATTGCAGTATTTTTTCAATTTCTGGTTTGAATACTAGCCAGCCACTATAAGGAATATGTGAAGAAATAGCGATAACGCCACCACCAAACAATAGATTTACGTTTCCTAACGTCGTTTTATAATGAGGTGCAAATTTTAACTGTTCATCTGAGTTTCTAAGAGCTTCTGGAATTTGTAATACAGGTAGTTCTTCTATATTTTTGATATTTAAAGAACTTAATGCGCTAACTATCATTCCAGTAACTATTGACGATGGAAACGAAGATTCAAATCTTACTTCACAAGTAAAATCAACAATTGGACATTTTTTAAGACGTTTTGGAATTCTCATGGTTTCTTTATGGCTAAATTTGTCTTTCAGTGCAAATTATAACTGATAAATTACTTCTTTGTAGAGGTGTTTAATTGAGCTTAAGCCTATTTAAAGAGCGCGAGGAAGATTATCGAACACTGTGACATGAAACTGTATACAGTGGATTACCTAATTACAGCCTTGCCCCTGCTGACTTCGCCGTCGCTTTAAATC
>JBAQSX010000187.1:0-5251 GCA_049296695.1 Methylococcaceae bacterium
TTCGCTTGTAATTTAAATCGCCCAACAATCCTTTTGAAGGACAAAAAACGAAAGTGACTGAATGGGAAGTAAAACGCCGTGAAAAGATTGAACGGCGTAAAAGACAGAAAGAATAATTGTTTTATTAATTATAAAATCCAATAGTTTTAAAAAACTATTGGATTTTTTTTGCAATTTTATATTTAAAATACTACGTCATCGTATTATATGAAAAAACATTTTGAGGCACACATTACGCCGCTATTAAATGGTATTAATTTATTAGAAGCCAGCGCGGGAACAGGAAAAACCTATACCATTGCCATGTTGGTATTACGTTTTATTATTGAGCGCAATATCGATATTAAAAAACTATTAGTAGTGACCTTTACCAAAGCCGCCACCGAAGAATTAAAATACAGAATAAGAGCTAAATTAGTCGAAGCCAAACGCGCTATTAATGGACAAGCTCACGGCACGGATGATACTGTTGATAAATGGCTGCTTATTATTCGTCAAAAACTCAGTGATGATAGTATTAAACAACGCTTAGAATTAGCCTTATTGGATATAGATCAAGCGGGGATTTTTACTATTCATAGTTTTTGTCAACGCATGTTACGCGAACACGCGCTCGAAAGCGGACAATTATTTGATGCCGAATTAACCGATGATTTAAGCGCTATTAAACAAGCTTGCGTCGATGATTTTTGGCGCAAACAAATTTATACCCGCAATTTATGGGAAATCTCAGTATTAACCGCTGACTATAAAACCCCCGATGCCTTATATCAAAGTATTGCTAACGTCCCCAGTCATTTCTTAAGCAGTGATACCAATATTGAAGTCTGCCCTAAGCATCAAGATATTAATCAAGCCTTAATTGAATTAAAGCGTTATGCCAATACCGCCGCACTGAGTTTAAAAGAAACATCTAATATCATCTATAGTCGTTTTCAAGAAGCTAAATTTAAAGACAGTTATTGTGAGCAATTTGAAGACTATTATCCGCAATTACAGGCGTGGTTATGTGAAGACAATAATACTATGCCTGAAACGCTAGCTTTTGAATTATTAACAACTCAAGGCATTATTAATGGACTGCATGGCGGAAAATTTAGAGCCACCAAAACGCAAAGCTCAGATGAGCGCAAAACTGAGTATTTTGACAGTTTTACGATTAATACTAAGCCTTTTGATGAATTAGCGCGTTGTGCAAAAAATATCGGTTTATTATTTAGACGCGCTTTATTAGAAAGCTTGCGCTTGCAATTAAATCAACAATTACAAAAACTCAATGTATTATCCTTTGATGATTTAATTAGCCGATTAGCCAGTGCTTTAAATAATGATAAAAAACAATTATTACGCTATGAATTAAGACAACGCTTTGCTTGCGCTTTAATTGATGAATTTCAAGATACCGATGATAATCAATGGGCGATATTTTCTAAAGTATTTGATACTAAAAGCCATGCCCTGTATTTAATTGGCGACCCTAAACAAGCGATTTATAAATTCCGTGGTGCGGATATTTATTCTTATTTAGATGCACAAAAAAAAGCGGAGCATCAATTTACCTTAAGCAAAAACTGGCGGTCTCATCCGCAATTAGTATCAGCAGTCAATGCCTTATTTACTCGTCCGCAAGCTTTTTATTTAAAAGATTTAAATTTTAGCCCTGTGCAACCTGCTAAAACTAATCAAGACGGCGCGATTTATTATAAAAATGAATCAATTGCACCATTAATGCTTTGGCAAATGCCTGATAATGGCGACAGTTATTGGACAGCAGGCAAAGCCGCTACTGAAATTCGTATTGCAGTAGTCAATGAAGTATTAAGTTTATTAATGGATAATTACAGTTTAAAACCACAAAATCGCAGGTTACAACCCCAAGATATTGCTATTTTAGTACGCAGTAATGCTCAAGCGCGAGATTATCAAAATGCCTTGCGTGAAGCAAAAATCCCCTCTGTTATTAATAGCACTGAATCGGTTTTTAGTAGTAATGAAGCGGTGAATTTATATAATTTATTACAAGCAGTGGCAAATCCTAGTGATAATAGTTTATTAAAACAAGCCTTGGCATTGGATTGGTTTGGTTTTACAGGTCAACAATTATATCAACTCATTCACGATGAAAATCGTTTGCATTCTTATACTAAAGATTTTTTAGAGTATTATCTGCTTTGGCAAAAATACGGTTTAATGGCAATGCTAAAAACCCTATTAAGTCAGCAAAAAATTGATTTAAACATTGCGAAATCACCCATTGCCGAGCGGCAATTAACCAACTTAAATCATTTAATTGAATTATTGCAACAAGTGGCATTAGAAGAGCATTTAGGTATTCATAAAACTATTGATTATTTAAGTGAAGCCATTACTAAAGCCAGTCACTGTGAAGACCAGCAATTACGCCTAGAAAGTGATGATAATGCCGTTAAAATTATTACCCTGCACAGAGCCAAAGGACTGGAATATTCAGTAGTATTTTGTCCGACCTTGTGGCAACGTAATATGAATTTAGCCAGTGAAAAATTATTAATTAATTGTCATATTCCCAATGCAGACGCTAATCAATTAATTGTCGATTTAGGCTCAGAACAATTTGAAAAACATCGCGCTATTGCCCTGCAAGAAGAATTAGCCGAAGATTTACGTTTATTTTATGTGGCAATGACGCGGGCTAAATACCGTTGTTATTTAGCGTGGGTGAATGTACGTTCTAAAGAAAAACCCAATAATTCAGCAATGGCGTATTTATTAAATGATTTTGCTGAAGGGGATTTTGTCAAACAACAAAGTGTTTTAAAAGGCTTTGCTGATAATAATAACGAAGCATTTGCGTATCGTTTATTAAATCCGCCTCATGAAATTGCAGGTCAATATAAGGCTAATTATTATCAAGATGAATTTAAGGCATTAGAACGCCAGCGTTCTTTATATACAGTTTGGCAAATGAGTAGTTATACCGCCTTATCGGCTTTAAGTATTCACGACGCGCCTGAAATACCCGAAGATAAAGTTAATGAACCCATAGTTATTGATAATGAAGTGAAAGCCGATGAATTACCACGCGGCGCACATACGGGTAATGTGGTTCATGATTTATTAGAACATACTAGTTTTTTAGAATTAGCGCAAAATAAAGATATTACTGAGCAACGTGAAAAAGCCTGTTTGCGTTATGGCTTGCAATTAACTAATCCTGAAAAACTCAATGAATTATTAATTAAGGTAGTCAATACGCCTTTATCCTTTGATGACAAGCATTTTTGCTTAAAAAATATAACTGATAATCACTGTTTAAAAGAAATGCCTTTTTATTTAGCCATGCAAACAATGGATGCGAATAGTATTAATACGATTTTGCAAGACAGTCCTAGTTATCAGCCATTAAATAGTAAAAAAATGTGTGGTTATTTAACAGGCTTTATTGATTTAGTCTGTCACTATAAAGGACAATATTATGTGATGGATTATAAAACCAATAGTTTGCCTGATTATAGTGAAGCCTCTTTAATTAATGCCATGCGTGAGCATAATTATGGTTTGCAATACTGGCTTTATACTGTGGTATTACATGGTTATTTAAAACAACGTTTAAAAAATTATTATTATGAGCGGGATTTTGGCGGGGTGCGTTATTTATTTGTGCGCGGGATGAATCCTGATATTACAGCAAGCGGGGTTTATTGTAGTCGCCCTGATTTGAATAAAGTAGAGGCGTTGGCTGGAGTGTTTTTGGGGGAGTAATAAAAAACTAGACTTAAAATTAGCTACTCTATACAATGAAGTCTGAATGTAGCAGACATGTTAAATAGAGTAAATCAAGGAAAGTGATAATAGTTTTTAAACATGGCATTCAGTTACCTTGATTAAAGGTCGTGGCTTGTGTCCGGTAAAGACGTTCTGAATACTGAAAATAATTTTTCAGCGAAAGCCCTCTTAAGAGGGCTTTTGTTATTTTAGGGGTTTGGTTTTTTATGCAATGTATTATGTGCAATTACAAAAAAACCAATCTTCTTTATTTTACCGAGTGGTTTATTTAAAGGATGGGCAGTTGTAATATGTAAGCGTAATTTCTTCTTCTCTTTAAAAGACACAAACATGACTTTATAGTCGTATTCATTGCCTTTATCATCTTTGAATTTACAAATAGCATAACTATTTTTATCTTTATATTGACCAACGGCATGAAAACAAACATGCTTATCAAGATTCTCAACTATATCTTTTAACTGTTTAGATAATTCATATCTTGTAAAATTAAAAGGTCTACTGTCTTTACCCGCATAATAGTTACGAATTCCATAGAAAAGTATACCTTTGCCATGTTCATCTAAACGCTTCAACGCAAACTGCTATTTAAGTAAAACTTAAATAGTCTGACATTCGCTCTGCGTTCGTATAGCATTGCTAACTCTCAATGCTTCATTCAAAATATTTTTACTCGCATTAATATCTCGGTCTAACTCAAGATTACATACTTTACATTTGAATATTCGGTCAGACAATGTTAAATCATTATCTTTCCAACCACAGCACGAACAGGTTTTAGAACTTGCAAACCACCTATCAACTTTAATCACTTCTTTGCCGTACCAATCGGCTTTATAATTTAATATATTATAAAACTCAGCAAAAGAAGCATCACTAATAGATTTAGATAATTTATGATTCTTTATCATGCCAGAGATATTCAAATCTTCAATAGCGATAATATCGTATTCATTAATTAACTGCGTTGTTATTTTATGAATGAAATCTTTGCGTTTATTAGCGATATTAATATGAATGCAAGCGACTTTTAACTTCGACTTTTGTCTTCTTTTTGAACCTTTCTTTTTACGCGAAAGGTGTTTTTGCGCCTGAGCCAGTTTCGCTTGGTTCTCACGAAAATGCTGAGGATTTGCTACTATCGTATTATTACTTAACGTTAAAAAATTTTTAATACCAATATCTATTCCAATACTTTTACCCGTTTTTTCTTTTGGAGTTATTTTCATTTCAACTAAAACCGATGCAAAAAACTGATTGCCTTTATTTTTAGAAATAGTCACCGACATAAATTTAGAATCAATAGGAATAGTTCTATCAATAACGACTCTAATTTTACCGATTTTTTCTAATCGAATACTGTTATCTTTTAAACTAAACTTTTGATTAGGTAATCGGAAACTTTGATTGTTATGTCTTTTTTTAAACGAAGGTCTACCAATTTTTTTCTTTCTCGTTTTAGAAAAATAATTCTTTTTGAAGGCTT
>JBAQSX010000188.1:0-12375 GCA_049296695.1 Methylococcaceae bacterium
CCTTGCAAATCGGTATAACTGGCAGTCACTGTAATAGTTTTGCCAACATCTGCTTTAGTGACTTTATAACTGCTAGCTGTCGCTAAAACAGTCGTGCCTGTTTTCCAAGTGTAAGTAATCGCACCCATACCGTCGGGGTCAGCGAGGGTGTTTGATGCGATAAGGATTTGGTTTTCTTGTGGTGTAGTGTCATTGATAGTGACACTACCTGTAGGCGCATGATTTGAGGTATCAATGATAGTTAAGCTTTTTGATACAGTTTGCGTATTAGGCGTAGTATTCATTAATACTGAAACTCTATTAATATGAGTATTACCCATAGCCAAATCGAGTTTACCATCATTATTAAAATCGCCTGCGATAACTGATTGCGGCGTATTACCAACAACAACATCAATTTCAGGTTCAAAACCAGTATTGCTAGCATTGCCTAATAAAAGCTCAATATTGTAACTAATATTACCCACTGCTAAATCAAGTCTACCATCATTATTAAAGTCGCCCACCGCTAATGATGTAGGTTCGTGATGAATAATATAATCGATTTTAGGTTCAAAATCTGTATTGTGAGTATTACGCAAAAATACCGAAACAGCACATTTACCAGTATTATTATTAGCTACAGCTAAATCAAGTTTGCCATCGGCATTAAAATCGCCGCTAATAACAGACGTAGGTCCTTTGCCTACAGTATAATTAACTTTAGGTTCAAATCCTGTATTACTGCTATTACGCAATAATACCGAAACAGTATTTACTCCATCAATGACCGCTAAATCAAATTTACCATCGCCATTGAAATCACCCGCTACCATTGAATAGGCAAATGAACCATATGCCGTTGAACCTGTTTGATAATCGATTTTAGGCTCAAATCCTGTATTGTTCGCATTACGCAATAATACTGAAATATATTGACTCTCATAATAAGTTACAGCTAAATCAAACTTACCATCGTTATTAAAATCGCCTGTAATAACTGAGAAAGGTTGCGTGCCAGTTTGGTATTCTATTTTAGAGTCATACCCTGTATTACTGGCATTACGCAATAATACTGAAATGCTATTGCGATACAAATTACTTACCACTAAATCAAGTTTATTGTCATTATTAAAATCACCTGTAGCAAGCGAAGTAGAATATGTATCAGTAGCGTAATTTATGCTGGTATCAAAGTCTGTATTATCACTGTTACGCAATAATATTGAAATATCATGACTATTAGCATTACCGACAGCTAAATCAAGTTTACCATCATTATTAAAATCACCGCTGGTCACTAAAAACGGCTGATTGCCTGCAACGTAGTTTATTTTATTTGCAAAACTCGCAGTATTACTGATTGTATTAATCGTTAAATTTAAATTAACGTTTTCTGTATCAATTAATTTATCAGTTTTGGCTTGCACGGTTAAATTAGCGGTTGTTGCCCCTGCATTAATTACAAATGAATTAGCGGTTAAATTACTGATATTCGCGCCTGCTAATAATGAATAATCACTGGTTAATAATGCACTGCTCCCCGTTGTATCATAATTCACTACTAAACCACCCACAGGCGCGGGGCTGTCTAAAGTAATGGTAAAAATACCGTTTGCACCGCCTTCGGTAGCGTTAGTGCTGGCAATTGAGGTTATTTTTGGGTTGGTCATGGCGTACTCCTTAAAATAATAGTGCTGGGGTTTTAAAACGGGTGTGATAATAACAGACCTTGTAGGTTTTAAAAACCTGCACTGCTATTTGTCTGAATCAGAATTTACAGGATTTCAAGACTATAGGATAGGTTTTAATCTTGAAAATCCTGATTCAGATAAAATAAATATAGAATTTACATCACAAAATCAATAACTGCTCATTAAAATCAGTATGCAATACTTTCCCTGTCCGTTGCAATACAAAAAAACCACGATTTAAGGCTTCGCGTTTGGCATCGTCATTAATATGAAAACTCGCAATTGCCCCGTATAGTTTATAAGTCGAATAAATAGGAAATAATTGTTTAAAATGACGCATTTTACGCTCTAATTTATTCAAATCATTTTCATGGGCTTTATATTTAACTTCTACAATACCAATGGCATCACCATTGGTCATTACTAAATCATATTCTTCTTGGATATTGGCTCTATGTTTTTGCATATTTTTAGTAATATCCTCAAAATGAATATCACCCAAACGCGTGTCTTTTACTAAACTATTAAAGAAAAACTCTTCGGCAACATCACCTTGGTTTTTAGACATATTACCCAACTGAATACCAATGCTTTTTAATTTCTCATCAGTGCGTTTCATTTGCTCATCGGTTTGCCTTTGAGAAATCGCTAAATTAGCGACTAATTGTTTTAATTCATCATCTGTCATGTTCTTCTCCTTAAATAAAAAAATACTCAATTAAAGCGCGTGTTCATTTGAACACTGTTTTAAAACAGTATTCATCATCATAACAGACCTTGTAGGTTTTAAAAACCTACAAGGTCTAATTAACGATGATAGACCTATTTATTTTAAACTATCTTAATCATAATTAACTGAATGTTAGAATGGTCAGAATAGTTTAATTCTGTTAATTATTCAATTCTGAAAATTCTGATTCAGACAAAATATAGCACAAAAAAAGCCCGTCAGATTTTAAAATCTGACGGGCTTTTTTATTTAAAACAATTATTAACCTTCATCTCGTAAGGAGCAATACGCTATTCCGCCTTACGAGTTTTGATTTCTTTTTACATTTGACACGTTCATACCGCACATTAAACTCAATATATCGGTATTAAACCAGACTTTAAACTAATCAATGTAAATAAAAGTAATTCTTTAATACAATAGTCTATGTTACTATCGACTAATCTAGCTTTTAGCTCTTTTCCATAGACTTTTATATAACTTAGTTGTGTTGTTCTAATAATTTATAGAATTTTTTTATTCAAGACCCGTTGCTGATTTTCATTGGTTTTTATTTTTTAAATCTTTTGTTGATATTTTTATTTTTTGCTATTTTTAATTAATAAATCTGAGTATTTTATATTTTTCTTCGGATAGAATATTTGAATGAAAAGTATGTGGTTGAGATGTAGACAGAGATATTAATGCGCGTAAACGCATTTTGAATGAAGCACTGAGAATTAGCAGTGTGTTTGCGAACGCCAAGTGAATGTCAGAGCTTTTAAGTTTTACTTAAATGGCAGTTTGTATTGAAACGTTTAGATGAACATTTTTAAAACTTCAATATCATCCTAAACAATTAAAGCTCTTTTTTGCTTCAATTATTATTAGCTTTCAATTCTTAGCGTAATTCTCTGTGACGTATAATAATATTATTATTTGAGGCTTTAAATCGCCCTGCTAATAATTCAGTTAAATACACCGAGCGATGTTGTCCACCTGTACAACCAATAGCTACTGTTAAATAACTGCGTCCTTCGGTTTCAAAACGTGGAATCCAGCGCGTTAAAAATTGTTCAATATCATTAAAAAATTCTTGTACCATTGGCTGAGTTTGTAAAAACTTAATAACACCCTCATCTTTACCTGTTAAACCGCGTAATTCAACCAACCAATAGGGATTAGGTAAACTTCTTGCGTCAAAAATAAAATCAGCATCTAAAGGTACGCCGTGTTTAAAACCAAAGGATTGAAATTGCAAAGTAATATTTTTATTATTGCGTTCGCCAATTTGTTCTTTAATTAAATCGCGTAATTGATGATATTGGGTGTGCGAAGTATCAATAATAATAGTGGCATGTTGCGCAATTTGAGTGAGCATTTCCTTTTCAATTTGCAAAGCTTCTTTTAAAGGAATACTGCCATCACTTAAAGGATGTCTGCGGCGCGTTTCACTATAACGTTTAATTAAAGCCGCTTCTTCTGCCTGCATAAATACCACTTCACATACAATTCCTTTACTGCGAATTAAATGTAAATTAGCCGAGAAATGTGCGAGGCTATTACTTTGATTTCTCGCGTCAATACCCAGCGCGGTTTTTGCATAAGTGCGAGTATCAGCAAGCATGACGTGGGTGACAAAATTTTCTAATAAAGTCACGGGTAGATTATCAATACAATAATAACCGCAATCTTCTAAAGTATCTAAAGCAATACTTTTACCCGAACCCGACAAGCCGCTAATAATAATTAATTTCATAAGAAAATAAGGTGGCACAAGATTAATCAATTGAGTAGCAATAATAAAGCGGTACGTTTTAAATTAAACATGCCGCTTTTTAAAAGATTGATTAGTTTAATTAATCTTGTACCTGAGTAGTTTTAACGATGATTATGCGTTTTTTCTTTGTGCTTAGTAATTTGACGATCCAATTTATCGACTAAGTGGTCAATGGCCACATACATGTCTTCTTGATGATCTTCTGCAAATAATTTTGCGCCACTTAATTGCAAAGTAGCTTCGGCTTTCTGCACTAATTTTTCTACGCTTAAAATAACGTGTACATCGGTAACATTGTCAAAATGACGGGCTAGTTTGGCAAATTTCGCATCAACTGCGGCTTTTAACGATTCAGTTACTTCGAGATGATGACCTGTTACTATAACGTGCATGGATTAAACTCCTTTAATTAATAATGATGGTGTAACTACTAGCGTCATAAAATACGCTTTCTTTGATTAGATGAGGCGATAAACATGGCTTCACGATACTTAGCAATGGTTCGGCGGGCAACATTAATACCTTTCTCTTTTAATAAATCGGCTATTTTACTATCACTTAAAGGATGAGCTAGGTTTTCGTTACCGATTAATTCTTTTATAAACGCTCTAATGGCGGTCGATGAACATTCTCCACCATTTTCTGTTGATACATGGCTAGAAAAGAAATGTTTAAATTCAACAATACCATTAGGCGTGTGCATATATTTTTGCGTGGTCACGCGTGAAATAGTGGATTCATGTAAATCTAATTCTTCGGCAATATCACGCAATACCATGGGTTTCATGGCAATAGAACCGTGTTCTAAAAAAGCAGTTTGTTTAGCTACAATACATTGCGCTACGCGTAATAAGGTATCATTGCGATTACGCAAACTTTTAATAAACCATTTCGCTTCCTGCAAATGATTTTTCATACAAGTATTATCGACACTACTATCAGCGCGTTTAATCATAGCTGAATAAAAAGGATTAATACGCAATTTAGGCGCAATATCTCGATTTAAACTCACTTGCCATTCATTACTTTGTTTAGTGACATACACATCAGGCACGACATAACCAGAATCTGATTCTTGAATTTGCGCGCCGGGTTTTGGGTCTAAGGTTCTAATTAATGCGACCACTTGGGCTAATTGACGTTCATTAATACTTAATTTACGCAATAATTTAGCTTGTTCATGCGTGGCTAATAAATCCAAATAATGCACTACTAATTGCAAGGCTTCGTGTTTATAAGGGGTATTATCGGGTAATTGTTGCAATTGCAAGCGCAGACAATCGCCTAAATCTAAAGCGGCAATACCTACAGGATCAAAGTTTTGAATACTGTGCAGAACGGCTAAAACTTCATCTAATTCCAAATCAACAAATTGTTGTTGCAAACCTTGATGAATATCTTCGGGCTGACTACTCAAATAACCATCGGCATTAATGGAATCAATAATAGCAAGTCCAATCGCGTGATCTCTATCTGAGAAATGCGTGAGTTCTAATTGCCATAATAAATGATCAAATAAGGTTTCGGATTTACTGCGCTGGCTTTCAAATTCTACGCTTTCAGTGGTATGTGAACCTAATTCTAAAACGCTTTCATAAATATCATCCCAAGAAGAATCAACGGCTAATTCTTCGGGAATATCGGTTTGCGAACCTTCACTGGTTTGCAAATCAGAAGATTCGGTCTTTTTATCTGTATTAAGCTCAGTAATAGGCGCGAAATTTTCTTCTTCATTTATTTCCAACATAATATTAGATTCTAATACTTGTTGAATTTCTTGCTGTAAATCTAGCGTAGACATTTGCAACAATTTGAGCGATTGTTGCAATTGCGCCGTCATGGCAAATTGTTGACCTAAACGAAGATGCAAAGATTGTTTCATACTATTATCATTCTTATGGGCTTACTGTGAAATTTTTAAATTAAAGACTAAAGGATTGACCTAAATAAACGTTGCGGACTTCTTCATTGGCAATAATAGCACTGGTATCACCTTCTGCAATGACTTTGCCATTATTTAAAATATAGGCTCTATCACAAATATCTAAGGTTTCTCTGACATTATGTTCGGTAATTAATACCCCAATACCACGCTGTTTTAAATGCACGATAATTTTTTTAATATCTTCAACGGTAATAGGATCAACACCTGCAAAGGGTTCATCTAGTAATATAAATTGCGGATTAGTCGCCAATGCCCTTGCAATTTCTACCCGTCTGCGCTCACCACCCGATAGGCTTAAAGTAATTTGATCGCGCAAATGTTGAATATGAAACTCATCCAATAATTGTTCGATAATTAATTCGCACCGCGCTTTGGTTAAGCCATTATCTTGCTTTAGAGTAGCACGAATTTGTAATACAGCGCGTAAATTATCAGCAACGCTGAGTTTACGAAATACCGAAGGCTCTTGCGGCAAATAACCAATACCTAATTGCGCACGCTGGTGCATAGGATAGTGGGTAATATCTTGAGCATCTAAACTAATACGACCTGAGTCAGCTTTAATTAAACCGACCATCATATAAAAACTAGTAGTTTTACCCGCGCCATTAGGGCCTAATAAACCCACTACTTCACTGCTAGCAACCTGTAAAGATACGCCACTGACCACTGGGCGTTTATGATAAGTTTTAATCAAGTTTGAAGCGATTAATACTGCCATTATTAATACACCTGTACTCTCATGGCTTGGCTTCTAGTGTGTCTGAAGTAGCCGTTTTTGCTTTAGGTTTTAAAGTAACATGAACGCGTTTATTATCCGAAGATTTTTCACCCGCTTTAACAACCGAATTTTTACTGTCGTATTCAATTAAATTACTCGAATAAGTGGCATTACCTTGACTGACGGTAGCATCGCCTGTGAGGATTAATAGATTTTTTTTAGGTTGATATTCACCCGTTAAAGCTTCACCTGTAATATCTTCACTACCCGCACTGGGGGTTTGTTTAAATTTAGCTTTTGAACCAGTAAATATTAATTTTTCCGCGTCACCATTTTTAAATGTGACCACTAATTTATCAGAATTAACCCGCATACTGCCTTGTACTGAAATCACATTACCCGTATAAGTGCTAGTACCCGATGCGTCATCATAGGTGGCAGTATTAGAATCAATAGTAATGGGCTGTTCGACATCACTTTCTAATGCGTTACTAGTAATAGCGTAACTGGTTAATAATAAAAAAATAGCAATTTTATTAATGGACTTCATAATGACCCTGCACTTTTGCTAATAAACGTATTTTAATAGGTTGCGCAAAAACCAATTCCATGCCAATACCTGTGGTTTTTTGTGGCGGACTGAGTAATTCTACCCATTCTTTTGTGTCTGCTTTTTGCGTATCTAAAGCAACATGCAGATTACGCGTATTAATAGTTAAAGCATTACTATTTTCAGTATTAATTCGATTAATCAATACTTGCTCATTTAATTGTAATTCTTTTCCGTCAGCAGAGAGTATGCCCTGCTCTGCTTTAATAAACCACGGGGTACTGGATTGCTTTTTATTAGTAGCGACTGAGGATTTAGTAGAATAAGTCAATTGCGTTGAGCTAATAGGAAAATTTAATAATTCAGGCTTGCTTAAATGCGTAGTGCCGTCATCATTATAATGAATCAGGTGACTAGCAAATAATTTCTCTTTGAGCTGTCCTTTTTGATCCAATGTCCATTTATTGTAATCTTGAGCAAAATAAGCAGGACTATGACTCGATGAGGCAATAGGATTTTCTTCATTTAAGCCTGTCAGTTTCACCAGCCACCAACTGATTATAGCTAGACTGATTAGAATTAAATAAAACTGACTATTGACTAAATTCATTGCAAATAAGTCGATAATACGCTGTCATAAGTGCCTTGCGCTTGCATAATAAAATCACAGATTTCACGCACCGCACCCATGCCGCCCATTGTTTGTGTACACCAATCAGCACGTTGTTTGACTGCAAAATTGGCATCCTGCACAGCAATGGCTAAGCCTACGCGGTGCATAATGGGTAAATCTAACACATCGTCACCTACATGCGCGGCTTGCTCTGCACCAATATTTAATTTAGTAATGATTTCTTCAAAGGCGGCTATTTTATTTTCATGGCCTTGATAAACTAATTCAATGCCTAAACTTTGCATTCTCAAAGCTACTGAATTAGATTTTCGTCCTGAAATAACCGCGACTTCTACGCCTGTTTGCCGTAATAATTTAATACCATGTCCATCACGCGCATGAAAACATTTGTATTCAACGCCATTATTATCAAAAAATAAGCGACCGTCAGTTAATACTCCGTCAACATCGAGGATTAATAATTTAAGTTGGCGCGCTTTTTTAATTAAGGTTTGATTATCCATTAGACAATTCCTGCACGAATTAAATCATGAATATTTAATGCACCAATTGCTTGTTGATTTTCATTGACAATAATTAAGGCATTAATTTTTCTGCTTTCCATTATTTGCATTGCCTCAGCGGCTAAATTATCTGCGCCAATAACAGAGCAATGCGCAGTCATAAATTCGGTAATTTTGGTTTGATGAATATCAATGTTTTTTGCCAAGGTACGGCGCAAATCACCATCGGTAAATATGCCCACTACTTGTTGCGCGGCATTAATCACAGCGGTCATGCCTAATTTTTTTTCGGTCATTTCCAATAACGCGTCACTAATAAAGGCTGATTCTGAAACTAAAGGGATTTCTTCACCAATGTGCATAATATCGCTAATGCGTAATAATAAACGCTTACCTAAACTACCGCCCGGATGCGACAGGGCAAAATCATCACGCGTAAACCCCCTCGCTTCTAATAAAGAGACGGCTAAAGCGTCACCCATCACCAAAGCGGCGGTGGTGCTAGACGTGGGTGCGAGTCCTAAGGGACAGGCTTCTTGGGCAACGGCGACATTAATATGTACGCTAGCGCATTTTGCTAAAGTAGAGCTTGGATTACCTGTCATGGCAATCAAGGGTACGGCTAAGCGTTTGATAATGGGCAAAATGGTCAGTAATTCGCTAGTTTCGCCTGAATTAGACAGTGCTAAGACCACATCTTGACGGGTAATCATGCCCAAATCGCCGTGGCTTGCTTCGCCCGGATGCACAAAAAAAGCGGGTGTGCCTGTACTTGCCAAGGTGGCGGCAATTTTACCTGCAATATGGCCTGATTTTCCCATACCAATAACCACTACGCGTCCTTTGCAAGCAAACATTAAATGGCAAGCACGCACAAAATGCTCATCGATTTGCGCACTTAAGGCTTCAATTGCCAAGGCTTCGGTTTGAATCACCGCTGTGGCTAACTCACGCAGTTTTTGTTCGTGTAATTTCATAATGGATTAGTAGATATTGGCTAAAACGCACAGCCAAAAGCATTGATAATTCTATACGAATTATCAAAGGCTAACTAGGCAGTTTATTTTATGAATTAAAAATCAGCGGCTCAACGCCGACAAGTGAACTCTTTTAAGCGCACTAAAAAACTCAGCATTATGTCATGTTTTGAAGGTGACACGAAATAGCGTGTTTTTTGCTAGGGTGGCAAGAGGGTTAAGAACAATGTGTTTGTAAAATTTACAGAGACGTTATACAGCAACGTCTCTGCGTTTAATAGCTTAGACTAATTCATCTAAATACTTTTCAGCATCCAATGCCGCCATACAACCACTACCCGCTGAAGTAATCGCTTGTTTATAAACTGAATCCATTACATCCCCAGCGGCAAATACCCCAGCAATACTAGTCGCAGTCGCATTGCCATGAATACCACTTTGTACTTTGATATAGCCGTGTTCCATTGCTAATTGACCTTCAAAAATACCCGTATTAGGCGTATGTCCAATGGCGATAAACACACCGTGAACATCAATATCTTTAGTTGAACCATCTAAAGCATTTTTAATACGCATACCCGTCACGCCCATATCATCACCTAAAACTTCATCTAATTGATAATTCCATTCAATGACAACATTGCCGTTAGCGGCTTTTTCTAATAATTTATCAGACAATATCTTTTCACTGCGGAATTTATCGCGTCTATGCACAACGGTGACTTTAGAGGCGATATTGGCTAAATATAAAGCCTCTTCAACAGCAGTATTCCCACCACCAATCACGGCAACGGCTTTATTACGATAAAAGAAACCATCACAAGTCGCGCAAGCAGAAACGCCTTTACCTTTAAAAGCTTCTTCAGAATCCAAACCTAAATAACGCGCCGACGCGCCTGTGGCAATAATTAACGCGTCACAAGTATATTCGCCAGAATCGCCTGTTAATTTAAAAGGTTTAGCTGATAAATCAGCAGTATGAATATGGTCGAAAATAATTTCAGTATTAAAACGCTGAGCATGTTCACGCATTCTTTCCATTAATGCAGGGCCTTGTAAACCTTCGGCATCACCGGGCCAATTATCAACTTCGGTGGTGGTAGTTAATTGTCCACCTTGTTGCAGACCTGTAATAATCACAGGATTTAAATTAGCACGCGCGGCATAAATTGCCGCTGTATATCCCGCAGGGCCTGAACCTAAAATTAATAAGCGGCTATGTTTGTTATTACTCATAAAAAACCTCTAAAGAATTATAATTAAATGATTGGAATTTTTGGGGTGTTGTCTGAATCAGGATTTTCAAGATTATAGGATTAGCAGGATAAATAATCCTGTAAATCTTGAAATCCTGTGAATCCTGATTCAGATGATTAATTATTAAACGGCAAAGCTTTCGCCACAACCGCAAGTGCCTTTTACATTGGGATTATTAAATTGAAACGCCTCATTAATACCTTCACGGCGATAATCTAATTCTAAACCATCAATAAAACTTAAATCCTCAGCGGTGACAATTACTTTTACGCCGTGATGTTCAAAGACTAATTCATTATCTTTGATTTCATCGGCATAATCTAAAGCATAGGCATAACCCGAACAGCCTGATTTTTTCACTGCCAGTTTTAAACCGACACCCGCGCCGCGTTTATTTAATTGTTTAGCAATTTGTCGAGCGGCATTTTCTGTTAATGAAACAGCCATTATATTCACTCCTTTAGGATTTATTAATTAATTTGATTAATAATGCAATCAATTTTTCTATATCAGCCATAGTATTACTCATACCCAAACTGACCCGAATTGCAGTTTTAGCTTGTCGCTCATCAATACCCATCGCTATTAATACAGGACTGGGTTCACTGCCACCACTAGAACAAGCCGAACCGCTGGAAACGGCAACGCCTTTAGTATCTAACTGCATTAATAACATTTCACCGTCAATACCCGCAATACCAAATTGTACGGTATTAGGCAATCGCTCAGCTTCTTGGGCAAAAATAGTGATTTGCGGTATTTGTTGCAAACGCTGTTCTAATAATAATTTTAATGCTAATAAATAATCAGAGCGTTGCGTTAATTCTGTTAAGGCTAATTCAGCGGCTTTACCAAAACCTATAATAGCGGCAACGTTTTCTGTGCCGCCACGATAGCCACGTTCTTGTCCACCGCCCCATAATAACGGTTTAATGGTGGCATCAGAACTGATAATCAACGCGCCAGCTCCTTTTGGGCCATAGAGTTTATGACTTGAAAATGAGAGGCTTTGTACACCTAAGTCATTAAAGTTGACAGGCATTTTACCCACGGCTTGCACCGCGTCAGTGTGTAGACTAATGCCGCAAGCTTTTAACTGCTTAGCATAATGGGCAATCGGTTGGATTGCACCTGTTTCATTATTAGCCAGCATGAGAGCCACTAACTGGGGTTTTTGGGCAATCACAGTCTCAATAGCGTTTTGCGTAATCACGCCCTGAGTGTCAACGCCTACGATATGCAGTTCATGACCTAAGGTTTGTAAGTGTTGCGCGGCTTGGGTAATTGAAGGGTGTTCTATGGCTGAAATAGCCAAGCCAGCGCGTGGCTCAAGAGAGGCTAAGGCAAGATTATTGGCTTCAGTGCCACCGCTGGTAAAAATCACTTGCGCGGCATTGACTGCAACTAAGGCGGCAACTTGTTCTCTGGCACTGTCAATGGCACTGCGTACTAATCTACCGTGTTTATAAAGACTTGAGGGATTGCCGTAAAAGGTGTTTAAAAAAGGGAGCATGACAGCTAACACCCGCTCATCGATAGGCGTGGTCGCATTATGGTCAAAATACAAAGACATGGCAGAAGATAAGGTGTAAGACATGATTTAAAAAAGGAGCTGATTCGCTTTTT
>JBAQSX010000189.1:0-12195 GCA_049296695.1 Methylococcaceae bacterium
GGAATACAAACCTAGGTTTGTATTCCAATATAATAAAGGATTGCAAGTTATATTAACAACGAATAGGCAAGGATTGTAAACTACGAAAAAAGGTAATCCGATTCCATTGATGAGCAGAGTTACCTAAACTAATATTGGGTAATTGTAATAATATTTCTTTAAAAGCAATTCTCGCCTCAGCTCGCGCTAAAAAATTCCCTAAACAGGCATGAGTCCCTAAACCAAAAGCTAAATGCGGATTGGGATTACGCGTAATATCAAAACTATTAGGATTTTTAAAATAAGCGTAGTCACGGTTTGCCGCACCAATCAACCCTGCAATTTGCTGACCTGCCTCAATAGTGTGACTATTAATTTTAATAGGTGCAGTCGTCATCCGAAAAGTAGTACGTTGCGCGGGACTCTCAAAACGTAATATCTCTTCAATAGCTGTATTGATATATTCGGGCTGGCTTTTAAGTAAAGCAAACTGCTCTGGATGTTGTAATAATGTTAATAAACCATTACCCAAAAGATTTACCGTTGTTTCATGACCTGCAATTAATAAAATAATTAACATGCTGAGCATTTCATTATAATTTAAATGCTTATGGTCTTCGTGCGCTTGAATTAAATGACTAATTAAATTATCACTAGGATTTTGCTGGTAGTGCTTAATTAAATAATTAAAATAATCAGTGATTTCCGCTAAAGCCTGTGCTTGTTTTTTAAAATCATCGCTAGTTGCCAATATTGAATCAAAACCTAAGCGAATATCAGCAGACCACGTTTGAATTTTATGATAATCACTTTGTGCAATACCAATTAAATCAGAAATCACCGTAATAGGAAAAGCTTGAGCAAAGGCACTTATGAAATCCACTTCACCCTGTTCACGCATACTATCAATTAATTGCTTTGCTAAGTATTCTAATTTTGGCTCTAAAGTTTTAATTCTTTTTGCTGTAAAAGCGTCTTTAACCGTATTGCGTAAACGGCTGTGAATAGCGGTATCTTGATTTAATAAATGTAAATCTAAAATAGAGTGTTGTTTATTTAAACGTACCTTGCCAATTTGTTTAGATACTGCTTGCGTTTCTTTAAAAATGCTAAGCACATCATCATAACGACTAAATAACCATATTCCTGAAGTATTGATTTGATGATTAAGTGGCAAGAAATAAGGCGTATCACTTGCTAATAATGCTTGATAAGTAGCATAGGGGTTATTGATAAATTCAGCATGACTAAAGTCTAAAGTATTCATAGTGGCTCGTGGGTGATTTAAGATAAAAAGCCTTTTAATCTGGCTTCAAATAAACCGCCTTGATTATCGGTTATTTTTGATTGGGTAATGGCTAGTATATTCTCACCTCTTTTTTTAATAGAGGCTACCTCCATATTAACAAAAATAGCCTCAGGATTACGAATCGCGTATTTACTCACTATTTGACTTTCTACCATCCAACCTTCACGCGTTTTTTTATTATAACCCGCCCATACATGTGCATAAATAATAGTTAATTGCGATAAAAACTCTAAAGTAGAAAATATAGTTAAATGAAATCCAGCCTCATCGGTAGCAGAAGTATAATAAGAAGACATTTTTAATCGCGCTGTTAATTGTTTACCTTTAATAGTAATGGCGACAATTTCCCAGTTTTCTTGTTTTCTACCTTCATTTAAATAAACCGAAGATAACTGCGTAATTTCTTCATGGCTGAGCGTTTTTTCAATGGCTGAATTCATAAGATTAATTCATAAAGGCTTAATTAAAATTAGCAGTTTTTAGGCTTATTAAATGCTGAAAAGTGCTAATATGTTTATCGAGAACATCTTTTAAATGTGGAAAAGCCACAGGGTCTAAAGAACGAAAAGATGACAACATAGTGGCATTGGCTTCAAATAAAACAAACTCACCGTTTTGGGTTAAATTAAAATCAACGCCAAAATAATCAAGCCCTATAATTTTTTTCAATTCCAACACGATTCTTTTAATAAAACCTTGATGATAATCATAGCCATTGATAACAAAGTCTTTTTCTTCTTCATTTAAATGCGGATTATTACCCATAACGGTGATTCTAACAGGATTGTGTACATTCCATTGATCACCCACAGTCAAATGATTTAAAACTATTTCATCCCCTATACACCAGCAACGGTATTTTCTATAAAAACCATCTTTAGATTGAAACTCGTAGTATTCCGATAAATAATAATGAGCTGTTTTAAAGGTGTAATTAACAGCCTCAGTTTCATTGCGCAATAAAACAAAACCGTCACCGTTTTGCGTTCCTACGGGACGAATTAATACAGGATAATGCAAGGAATGCTCAGTAATAGCAAGCACTAAGGCATCAGCTTGGCTAGTATTTAAAGCGAGTTTAATGGTTTTGGGTACAATTAAGTTTTCTATAGCGTGGCTGTGTTGTGCAATATAATCACGCGTGCTTAATATACTGTGTTTGGGATGATTAATAACAGGCTTATTACTATCGGTTAATAATTGCTGTAATTGCAATAACTGTTCATAATAAAGATCGCTATCAGAAACAGTATTAATAATACAATCAAATAAGGCAATATCTTGACTGTTAATCCCTTCAACAAATAACAGCGCGACACTGTACTGGGGGGATTTTAATAAATGCTGTACTTCAGTTAAGCCATTGGCAATACTAAAACCACCGTCATTAAAACTAATATTGTCTGAGCCTAAGCTGACTAATACCCCAATTTTTATAGCGGGTTCAATAGTGGCTAATTGATAAGGAAAAATTGGATTGGTGGTAACAAAATTTCTAAATTGAACAGTCGCCTCTTCTGCACCTAATAATTGTTGTTTTAGGGCGGCATGACTTAAATGCACACTCCAATTTTTGGGATTTAATTCTGCTAACCAAGTAAAAAGTTCTTGAGCTACATTAAAACGCTTGGCTTTAAAAGCTTTCCAGCCTTGCTGATATAGAGTTTGCGATAAAAGCGGTTTATTATCGTCTTGAACTTGTGAATTTAGCTGATTTTTAATTGATACAACTTGTTTAAAATCATTTTTTTCAATTGCAGTTTCAATAAATTCAATCCATGCTTTTATTGATAAAGGTGATGTAGTCATGGTTTTTATAATGTGAAGATGTAGGGGCAATAGTTTGCCCCTGTTATTAGAATAAACTAGGCTAATGCCGCTTTAGGAAACTGCATAGTCATACAATGCAAACTACCGTATTGATGCACAATAGGACGGCAAGGCGTGGCAATAATATCACGTTCAGGGAAAACCGCTTTTAATCGCTCTAAAGCCAGCGCGTCATTGGCATCGTCATAGACAGGCACTAATACTGCATTATTAATAATTAAGAAATTAGAATAATTAGCAGGTAATTGAATACCGTCTGGATCATAAATGGTTTTAGGTAATGGCAGTGGGATTAATTGATAGGGTTCATTATTAACAGTACGCAAAGCTTGTAATTGCGCCTGCATATTTTTTAAGCTGTCATAATGGGCATTAGTTTCATCATCACAAGCAGTATAAGCAATAGTATTAGCGGTGCAAAAGCGCGCTAAAGTATCAATATGCGCGTCAGTATCATCACCTGTTAAGTTTTCTTGGTCTAGCCATAAAATGCGTTTAATACCAAAATAATCCTGCAACTGCTCAGTAATCTGCTCTTGAGTTAAAGTGTTATTACGATTTGGATTTAATAAACATTGTTTGGTGGTCAGCAAGGTATCAATACCGTCACTTTCTAAACTGCCGCCTTCTAAAATAAAATCTATATCGCTGTAGCGGCTTTGAGAAAATAGTTTATGTTTTAATAAACGACTATTTAAAGCGTTATCATTGGCGTGTGGATATTTTTCACCCCAACCATTAAAAGTGAAATTTAATAAACGATAGTGTTCATTATCTTCAACCGTTAAAAATACAGTATCACGCACCCAAATATCATCGACTTGCGCTTGAATAAAATGGATTTTACCAATACCTGTTTTTTCATTTTGTGCTAATAGGCTTTCAATATGGTTTAAATGCGCCTCATCACGATAAACAATAATTAAGTCTTGATAATGACTGATGGTTTTAGCAATAAAACAATAGGATTGTTCAACGGCGGATAAATTTTGTGAAAAATCACCCGTGTGATGTGGCCATGCGATTAATACCGCGCTTTGTAATTCCCATTCGGCTGGAAAGCGTCTCATTATTTTTTTCCTGTGTGGTGGTTTTTAAAGTTAAAAATATAAATAGATTAAGTGTTAATTATGTAATTTAAAGTTGCTTAATTATCAAAAAGATTGAGATTTTAATATGAGTCTTTTACATTACGAATGTGCGTAAATAATGGAACATCTCTGTCAATGTGACAGTGTTTCTTTTGTTAATCCTGTAACTTCCATAACAGTTTGAATATCTAAATTCATGGCTAATAATTTTTTAGCAACGTCTAACGTATATTCTAACCTAGCATCGTTATAAGCAGTATCAATGACGTTAATAAAATCCCGATAAGGTTTTAAAGCCATTGCGCGTGCATATTCACTTTCATATTCCTGCTCTGCTAATTTATTTAGTTTTAAAAGTGTATCTTCATATATATCGCTTATATTCTCATTACTCAATGATTGAGAAAAAGCTTTATCGGTCATTTTTAATTATCTCTACAATTTAATATTTTCTGAAAAATAATTGCTTCTGTCAGTTTTGTAATCTCAATAATCATTTTAATATCAAAACCCCTTTCTAGCATGGTTTTAGCTGTTTCAAGCTTTTGTAAAAACTTACCTTCTTCTATACCTTCTTCTATGCCCTCATTTTTAGCTTCTTTTTTTGCGGTATCCATAACGTTAATAAAATCCCGATAATACTTCAAACTCAGTTCATAAGCATGACGGTCTTCATAACTCATATTTGCCAGTTTGGCTAAATCAAAAGCTCCTTCAATAATATCGCCTTGAAATTGATTGGGAATAGCATCAAAACTGACTAATTCTCTTAAAAAATAAAGCCACCATTCTAAGTGATTTGCTAATTCAGATTGTTGTTTTTTAAATTTAGTCATTTCAATATAAATGAAATTTAATTTCTTAAACATCACTTGCCCACTATAAATATCGGTAATTTGTCCAAAATGTAAATAATTATCATCAGGAAAACTTGCCAAAGAAAAATCTAAAATCCCAATAAAATAAATAGGCGTTAAGGCAAAATCCCACTTACCTTTTTTAGCTTGGTCTTGAATTAAAAAACTACTGTAATAAATAGCGCGGTCTTGAAAATGGGTTTGTTTGGCGCGTTGTAACTCTACAATAAATTCATTATTTTTTTCATCACAACAATAAATATCAAACACGCAGCGTCTATCTTCTTCAACTAAACCCAGTTTTTCAATATTTTTAAATTCTAAGGCAACTATTTTATCTGTAATGGGTAATAAATCATTTAAAAAACTGATTAAAAATGGCTTGCTTTCTTGACTGCCAAATATTTTTTTAAAACCAAAATCAGTAAAAGGATTAATAAATATACCCTGTGATTTATCTGTCATGTTTTTATCCTCAAAAAACTATTCATTAATCCCCAAACTTAACATTTCTTCAGCATGAGCTAAAGTATTAGCGGTAATAGTCACGCCACCCAACATTCTGGCAATTTCATGAATACGTTGTTTTTGAGTTAATACCCTAACCGAAGACGAAGTAATAGCCGAATCATCATCGTGTTTCTTTTCTACAAATAAATGACTATGCGCTTGTGATGCCACTTGCGCTAAATGGGTGACACATAATACTTGACGATTATGACTTAAATTACGCATTTTCTGCCCGACTATTTCAGCAGTTCCGCCACCAATACCCGTATCCACTTCATCAAATATCATGGTGGGCGTGGTTTTATCATTGGCAGTGACCACTTGAATCGCCAAACTAATCCGTGATAATTCCCCACCTGAGGCGACTTTTGCTAAGGATTTAGGCGGCAGCCCGACATTGGCACTAATTAAAAATTCTATTTTGTCATTACCGTTTAATTTAGGGCTATCAGTTTCTAAATTAATGACTTGAGCTAAAAACTCGCCTTTGGGCATTCCTAAATCTTTTATAACTTGTGAGATTTGTAATTGTAATTGCTCAGCGGCACATTGACGTTTTTGGGATAATTGCTGAGCTAATTGTTTATAGTGAACCAATAATTTCGCGCTGAGTTTTTCTAATTGTTCAATACGTTCACTGCTATTGGCAATCGTATCTAATTCATCAATGAGTTTTAATTCTAATTGCGCTAATTCTTCGGGTTTTACATGATATTTACGGCTGGCATTTTGAATCGCGCTTAATTGGCTTTCTAAAACTTCTAACTGCTCAGCATCAATTTCTTGATTATCTAAAAAACGCCGTAAAGATTGCGCGGCTTCATCGGCTTGAATTTGCGCTTCTACTAATAAATTACAGACTTCATTTAATTCAGGGGCGAATTGAGAAAGCGCGGTTAATTCTTTAACGCTAATACTCAAACCCCGCGTGACTGATTGTTCATCACCGTATAATAAGGCTAATTGTTGATTACCTGAGCTTAATATCTGTTCTAAATTAGCGGCTTTAGTATGTTGTTCCACTAATTGCTTATAATTTAATTGCCCTAAATTTAATTGCGCTAATTCCTCTAATTGATAGCGTAATAATTCTTCACGTTGACTTGATTCTTGAGCGGTTTTTAATAAGCTTGTTAATTCTTTATGTGCCTGATGCCATTGGTTATAGCATTGATTAACTGCGTTTAATAATTCAGTATTTTTAGCATAAACATCTAATAATCGCCGCTGTTCGTCGCTTTCTAATAAGGTTAAATGCGCGTGTTGTCCGTGAATTTCGACTAATTGTGCGCTTAAGGTTTTTAAAGTGGGCAGTGTCACTGATTGCTCATTGATATAGGCTTGTGAGCGTCCGTTGCGTTTGACTACGCGCCGAATAGTGCAGAGTTGACTATTGCCGAGTTGTTGCTGTTGTAGCCACAGTTGTGCATTAGGCGCGTCACTTAAATCAAAGCGCAAACAAATTTGCGCTTCAGCGCAATCGGGGCGTACATAATCAGCATTGGCTCTATCGCCCAAAGCCAAACCGAGCGCAGTTAGTAAAATAGATTTACCCGCGCCCGTTTCGCCTGTTAGAACTGACATGCCTTTGCTGAAGTCGAGATTGAGCTGTTTGACCACAGCCAAATCAATGATATTTAAATTCAATAACATAGCATTTAATGGAATTAACGACTGCTACGATGAGCGCGTTTTACTGTGAGTGATTAGTGGGTGCGGAATTTTAAGCGGTTTTGTCGCTTTTTTAATGAAAATTCTATCTTCTATTATGAAATCAGTTTTAAACTTGACGCAAAACTGCTGTTTATGAAGCTTACGAGTGCCAGTCCTGCAAGGACTGGCACTGGTTTTAACAGCAATCCTATAAATTCACCTAACGAGTAATTGCCATGACTACAAAAACAACTGAACGCTTAGCCGCCGCCGCTTTAAATTTTATCGGCGGCACAACGGGCAATGATACCCTGACAGGCACAACCGCCGCTGATTCGTTTTATGCTGATATGGGTAATGATAGCCTAATGGGCTTGGCGGGTAATGATGAACTTTATGCGGCGCAAGGTAATGACACCCTAAACGGTGGTTTGGGTAATGATACTTTGTGTGGCGGCGAAGGCGCGGATGTTTATGTGATTGCCAAAGGTGATGGTGTTGACGAAATCCAAAACTATGAACAAGTCGCCTGCATTGATAGCGTTCAATTTAGCAATCTATTACCTAGCGATATTAGCCTAGCCCTGCGCGACATTAGCACCAATAATCTGACTTTAATTTATGGCACAAGTAGACTAATGATTGATGGCTACTTTTTCAATCATGCCACCGCCGATGTGCCGCTGGTGCGTATTGACCAATTCAAATTTGCCAACGGCACAGTCTGGCAAGCCACCGACAGTGCTTTAGCCAGTAAATTAGGCGCGGTACTTGGCACCAGCGCGGCGGATTTTATTGAAGGTTTTGCCACTTGGTCAGAAACGCTCAGCGGCTTGAGCGGTAATGATTCTTTGCTGGGCGGTGACGGTAATGACACCTTATTGGGGGGGGATGGCAATGATTATTTAACGGGTGATAAGGGTAATGATATTTTAAATGGCGGTACTGGCGCGGATTTTTTAGTCGGTGGCGCGGGTAATGATAGTTATTTTATTGATAATACTGGCGATAAAATTTTAGAAACATCGCTAAGCGATATTGATAATATCAGCTGTGCTATTAATTACAGCCTGCCTACTAATGTAGAAAATCTGGCATTAACTGGAACGGCAACTATTGGCACGGGTAATAGTGGCACTAATATCTTAACTGGTAATAGTAATAATAATGTATTAACAGGCGGTAATGGTATGGATTGGTATATCGCAGGTTTGGGTAAAGATAACCTAAATCTCAGTGAAACTACCGCCGCCACTGATATTATTATGATTGCCACGGGTGATAGTGTTGTTAATAATTTTGATACTGTCAGCGGTTTTGCTTTAGGCAAAACCACTACTTCAAGCCTAGGCGTGGATAAATTGGATTTGCCCAGTCATTTAATTCGCGCTAATACTAATGCCACCAATGGTAGTAATGCAGGTATTATTCACAGCCATAAAATTGTCAATGGTATGATTAGTTTTGATGATATTGATAATTATACGAGTGCCTTAAGCATTACTAGCAGTAATATCACTAATGTAATTAGCTATCTGCAAACCAATATTACCGCTAATACTAGCGTTGCTTTTATTAGTAATGCTAATACTTTAGTGTTTCAAGATGGCGGCATTAATGATAGCTTAATTCAATTAACAGGCATTACTGCCAGTAGTTTGAATAATACAGGATTAATCAGTGGTTCAGTGTGGCTGGTATAACAAAAAAGGCGGGTATAAACCCCGCCTTTTTTATTTATTGTTTGATTTTCTTTTTACGCTTTTTCTTAGGTTTTTCTTTGGCTTTATCGTCATGAATACCGTCACGTTTAGTGATTAATTCAAAATCGATTTTCTTTTCATCCAAATCCACGCGCACCACTTTTACTTTAACATTATCACCTAAACGAAAACGCATATTGGTACGTTCGCCTTTTAATTGATGACTGGTGGGGTCAAAATGAAAATAATCCTGCCCTAAATTACTAATATGTACCAGCCCTTCGACATAACAGTCTTTTAATTCCACAAAGAAACCAAAAGAAGTCACCGCTGAAATAATGCCATCAAATACATCACCGATTTTATCGAGCATGTATTCGCATTTGAGCCAACTGACCACCTCACGGGTGGCATCATCGGCACGGCGTTCATTCGCTGAGCAATGTTCACCGAGCAAGACCATTTCAGGCTGTCCATAAACAAAGCTTTCAGGCTTTTTGCCCTGCAAACAATGTCTTATGGCTCTATGCACTAATAAATCAGGATAACGACGAATCGGCGAGGTGAAATGGGTGTACGCATCAACGGCTAGTCCAAAATGCCCTTTTAAATCAGGACTATAAACCGCTTGTGACAGCGAACGTAATAATACGGTCTGAATTAAATGTGCGTCAGGACGTTCTTTAATACTTTCAATTAACTGCATGTAATCAAGCGGCGTGGGTTGCGTGCCGCCGCCTAAACGCAAGCCTAATTCATTCAAAAAGGTTTTCAAATTGAGCAGTTTATCCGCGCTAGGACCTTCGTGAATACGCAGTAATTTGGGGATTTTTTTCGCGTTTAAATACCGCGCCGCCGCACAGTTCGCGCTAATCATAAATTCTTCGATTAATTTATGTGCGTCATTGCGAATAGTCGGGACAATTTTTTCGATTTTTCGGTTTTCACCAAAAATAATACGCGTTTCTTGAGTATCAAAATCCATCGCGCCGCGTTGTTCACGCGCTAGTCGCATCACTTTGTACAAAGCATATAATTCTTTGAGATGCGGCAATAAGCTTTGGTATTGTTGCGAGACCACTTTATCGCCATCGACCACAATTTTAGCCACTTCGGTATAAGTCAAGCGCGCTTGTGAGCGCATCACCGCATCAAAAAAGCGTGAACGCGAGACTTTGCCTTCACCATCAATCAATAACTCACAGACCATGCACAAGCGGTCTACGTTAGGCTTGAGTGAGCATAAGCCATTAGACAAAATTTCAGGCAACATCGGTATCACTTGTTCGGGAAAATACACCGAAGTGCTACGTCTAATTGCCTCTTCGTCTAACGGGCTTCTAATCTGCACATAATGGGAAACATCGGCAATAGCCACCAATAGCTTCCAACCTTTGGGCGTTTTTTTACAATACACCGCGTCATCAAAATCTCGCGCATCTTCACCATCAATGGTCACTAAAGGTAAATCCCGCAAATCCATGCGACCTTCTTTGTCTTTTTCTAAGACTTCTTCGCTCAGCGGCGCGATTTCTGCCAAGAGTTCATCTGACCAAGTATTAGGCAATTCATAAGAACGAATCGCCATTTCAATTTCCATTCCCGGCGCGAGATGATCGCCCAGCACTTCAATAATGCGCCCTATGGGTTGATGAATTTTGGTGGGTTGCTCGGTGATTTCGGCAATAACAATCTGCCCTTGTTTAGCGTGTCCTACGCCGCCTTTTTGCAGTAATACCGTTTGCGCGATGTTTTTATTGTCAGGAATGACGTAATTAAAACCGTCTTCTTTATAGAGCCGTCCGACAATAGTGTGAGTGTTGCGCTCTAAAATCTGCACCACCGCGCCTTCACGCCGTCCTTTTTTATCCAAACCTGCAATACGCACCATCGCACGGTCATTGTGCAGGAGCGAATTCATCTCACGCGGCGATAAATACAAATCATCTGAGCCATCGTCAGGACGAATAAAACCAAAACCATCAACATGCCCAATGACGCGCCCAACAATTAAGTCTTTGCTATTCACCGCGCAGTATTGTTGATTGCGATTGAACAACAGTTGCCCGTCACGCTCCATCGCACGAAGCCGTCGTCGCAACGCTTCTAGGTCGTCTTCCTGTTCTAAATTAAAGGCTTTGGCAATGGCTTGTCGGTTAAGCGGTTGAGCGGCTTGTTCGATGAGTTGCAAAATCAGCTCACGACTAGGAATAGGACGCTCGTATTTTTCTGCTTCGCGCTCAGCAAAAGGGTCGGTGGTAATTGACGGGGTAATTTTTTTAGACTTCAAAGACATGTCTTCTACAAAAAGAAATAAAAGCCGCTTTTTGTAGCGGCAGGAGGAGGAGTTCATTAACCATAACGACTATGATAACCGCTTAGTCAATTGATTAGAATTGAAAATAACAAATGTAGTGTGTTAGAGCTAAAAATTGCTTATTAGTGCAGAAAATAAATAGCCCAGCAATGAAAATCTATATTCAAATAATAGCCTATAGAATTGACAAAAAAAACAGCTATCGGTATAGTAACAAGTTCACTTTGCTATTACAGCATCCTTTGCCGAGGTGGTGAAATTGGTAGACACGCTAGCTTCAGGTGCTAGTGGGCGCAAGCTCGTGAAGGTTCAAGTCCTTTTCTCGGTACCATTGTTAAAATAACCTTCCACTATAGCACTGATAATTCAGTTGCTTTTATCACTACACTAAACAGCACATTAAGTTTAAAAGACAAGTTTATAAAACTTATCCTTTTTGAAATAACTTATCTGTTTAATAATAATAAAAATCCCCCTATCACTTACTAATCACCAATTTAATTTCATTGGTTAATAAATCATACTCTGAATATTGAGCCAATAATGCAGGTGGAATATCTAATTGCAATACTTGAGTGGTTTCTATACTAAGAATATGAAAACCTGCTTTGAGTACCTTAGTTAATAACTCATTAATGGTCATTTTATTAAGTGTTTTATACTCATCAATTAAATAGTTTTTCACTTGTTCAAAGTCATTTTCACGGTACATAATATCTTTTTCTGAATCAGAAACCGTATCTTTAGCAGTTTTAATGCGTTGCAAATAGGATTTTTCATCGCTTAATAAATGCGCCCAAGGCTCGTCAATTAAACGTTGCAAATGCGAACCAAAAGGCGAACTATAAAAAGGTTCTATTTGTAAAAAAAACACCCCATTAGGTCTTAATACCCGATAAACTTCGGCTAAAGCAAAATCCACATTGGTAATATGTTCAAAGACTGA
>JBAQSX010000190.1:0-2115 GCA_049296695.1 Methylococcaceae bacterium
CTTTTCGCGATGTCCTCGATATCTGCCATCGTTTCTTTCCGGAACGCATCTGCCTGTGCCTGTGATAAAGTTTTCATTGTATCCCCCTTAATGCCCAAATGATGAAAATTGATCCATTCTATGGGTCATTTTTAACTGAGCCACTCCGGCCTTCTGAATAAGAGTCTGCATCTCCCGTTCTTTTTTCCGGACCGCCAAATTATCGATACTGTGCTTGCTCGCGTTTGTGCTTACGCGGAGCTTGTCCAACGCGGACTGGTTAAATACAGCCATGGTTGATTCCTTTCATTCCTTAGTTAAACAAATGTCGGAAGAGGCCCTTTTGTTTTTTCAATCTCAAACTCAATCTCTCCCGAATAATTTAAATTCGAACCGTATGAAGCATTAAACAAACCCCACACGGTCACGAATCTACGCGCATTTTTGTACCCAGAGATTTCTAAATCAGCTCCCGTCAAAACAATATTAACGGTTGAAGCGGGAGTTTCCGAAACGTCATCCCGACCATTAATCACAGCTCCAACAGAATCAACTAAAGACCAATGGAACGTTGTTGGAGTAATGGGGTTAGCAGGTGTTTCATCATCCGTGAAAGCTACTGTGATCACATAAGTACTACACTCAACCGCTGTTATTGTAAGAGCCATACCAATCCCCTAATTATTGAACCGTGTATGTAAAAGAGCTGATCGAAACGGAATCACCAGTACTGAAATCAACTGAAGAAAGATTGATATCAGATCCGGTAGTACCAACATTCAAATCCATTACAGTGTTGGAATCACTGTCTGAAATTCTGGCCCATGCGGCGGTTCCATCGGCATCAACACTGCTATCGGCAGTAATTGCGGAAAAGGTAATCACTCCATTTGAGGCTGTTCCAGAAGTGGAAGAAAATGTCAATGTTGCTAAAAGTGTTTGGGAAGAAACCGCCGTGTCCGCCGTCGCCGGGCGTGTTGCGGTATAGATTTTGATAAGTCCGCCAGTTGAACCCGCATCAATAGCGGTGATAATTGCGGTTGCCTGTGTGTTTTTAATTGCGTTTGTTAATCCTACTGCCATGTTTTTATCTCCTATGTAAACGTGATGTTAATTGGCTCTAAAAGCCGGTAAAAGAAATATTTATTGGAACTCTTCCCGAAAATGAAATAATTAAAGGCCCTGTTACTTGGTACGCGATAGCCGTTTGAGCAAGTTGGGACAAATTTACAGCGCCTTGAATCCCTCGCTGGCCCGAAATAGAAACAATTTGTTGATTTTGGTATAAATTAACAATGGCTGAAATTTCAACAAAACCACTAACAACAACAGTTTGTTCAGATTGTGAAATGGTAATTAATCCTTGAATTCCACGTTGGCCGATACTTGATACAATCTGAACTTCTTGAGAAACTGAAGAACTACCCTGAATTTCGTACTGTGCTATTATAGATACAATCTGAATTTCTTGGGAAATAGAAGAACTACCTTGTATACCACGTTGACCGATACTTGATACAATCTGAATTTCTTGAGAAACTAAAACAGACCCAAGAACACCCCTAATTCCCGTAACGTCCGTTGATTGGCTACCCTGGAGAAGTGTTGAACTTCCTTGAATACCACGTTGGCCAGAGATGACAACCGTTTGATCGGCTTGATCCGTGTCCGCTGTTCCTGAAATCTCCTCTGCGAAAAAAACAAACGGAACGCCGCCGATGACATAAACCCCCGCTGGGAAGTCATCGAAGATAAATGGTGTCCCGTTGATTACATGCAGCATATCAAGCAACACTCCAAATCGGGTCAATCAACACGTAGGCCCCTGATTCGTAAGACCGAAAATACAGGTTGAAATACACAATCCCTGCCTGCGCCGGGGTGAATGTGACGGAGCACTCCCGCCAAGCCCCATTTGCGTATGTCTGAGATACATTATTAATCGTCGTCCTGGACACTCCAGAAGCGGTGTCCAAGTACTGCGCTTCCAACACGATATCGTCCTGATCAAGTGAAGTTGTCCACCCAACCGGCCATATTTTTATTGTGAGTGTGGTCGCACTTGCCGGGGCGTAGGTTGCCACGGGTTGAACAGGTGCATAGGTCAGCCTCCCTTGTGGGGCTATGGCATAGCAA
>JBAQSX010000191.1:0-3876 GCA_049296695.1 Methylococcaceae bacterium
GGGTAAAAACCACGTTGCTTGCAACCAATAAAGATTTCTTGCAAAAATAACCACCCACGGACTAAAAATTAATACCCCGCAAAAAATAATCGCCTGAATTAATGAAAATTCTCGGCGTATAATAATAAAAAATAATGCCACAACAATACTCATTAGTAATGAGCTGATTGCTTGTAAAAAATCTACATCCCAATAAATTTTTGTGGCGACAAAATTAAACAACCGCAATTGCAAACCAAATTGAGATTTATAGTCTTGAAATACGCCTTGGGCATTTTTAGCTTGATAAAGCGCGTGACTTAAAAGCGATTGCTGGCTATTATTGACCGTAGGACGCACATAATAACCTAATTTAAGCGGCTCATGATTATTTAAACTGTGTAAAATACCATCTAATACCAATTGCTCAGAATTTAATTGATGTGTTAAAAATAACACATCAGAAGTAACGCGAAAAATATTATATTGATAAGATAAAAAAGCCAGCAAAGCAATTAATAAAGGTAATAATATTTTCTGCACGGTCTTATTGTTATTCGTTTGATAATTCATAAAAAGGCGATATACAGAGTTTTTAATAAAACCCTGTTTAAGAAATTTAAAAATAATTGTAACTACCTAGCTCAATTATTATTTTATTGTCTGAATCAGGATTCACAGGATTTATCCTGAAAATCTTATAATCTTGAGAATCCTGATTCAGACACAGGTAAGCTAGGTAGTTACAAATAATTGATGATTTATTTACCAGCCAATGATTGATACTTTACAACAAAACAGCGATGAAGCGTGGATGCGTTATGCGATTCGTTTAGCACAACGCGCTCAAGATAGCGGTGAAGTGCCTGTGGGTGCATTAATTGTGCATAATAATAAAGCCATTGCCGAAGGTTGGAATGTCCCGATTACCAGCAACGACCCCACCGCTCATGCTGAAATTATTGCCTTGCGCGGTGCGGGGCAGGTATTAAATAATTATCGATTAATTGATGCTAGTTTATACGTTACTTTAGAGCCGTGTGTGATGTGCATGGGGGCGATTAGTCATGCCAGAATTAAACGTTTAGTATTTGGTGCGTTTGATGAAAAACGCGGCGCGGTGTGTAATGCTTTAGCATTAACTCACGCGCCGTTTTTAAATCATAGTGTTGAGTGGCAAGGCGGGATTTTAGAAGAGACTTGCTCGAGTTTATTGCGAGATTTTTTTAAAGCGCGGCGTAAATTAAGATGAAATATAAATTACAGGTTTTTCAAAATCATTTAATTACTCTCTAAAATTACGCAACGTAGGGGCAAATCATATTTGCCCTTAATAAAAATCACATTTATCCTGAATAACCAGTCGTTGTATAAGGGCGAATATGATTCGCCCCTACAGTTAATCTAAAAATCCTGTATTTTTATTTACTGGTATGTGTAAACACCCCATCCCAATTAATCTCAGGTGGTGATTGTAGATAATGGGCAATGCGTTCTAAATAAATACTATATAACTTATCGTGTGGATATTGCCGCGCTAAATCTTCAAAAATCGCTTGCGCGGTTTGCCATTGTTGTTGACGATAATATTGTAAACCTTGTTCTAATAAATTAATGGTAATTAACTGCTCATGATTACTATCAGCCAAAGTACCTAAAGGTTCATAAATAGTAATGGGTTCATGTTTACCTTTAACGCGCACTTTATCTAATTCACGATACACAAAATTATTTGCGGCATTGCGTGTTGTTTCACTAACAATTATTTTAACGCCATATTGTTTTGTTAAACCTTCTAAACGTGAACCTAAATTAACCGCATCACCCATCACCGTATAAGCAATCCGAAATTGAGAACCCATATTACCCACGCTCATTTGTCCTGTATTAATACCAATACCAATATCAATATCGGGCCACGCTTTAGCTTTAAATTCAGGACGTAATTGTTCAAGCCTGCGTAAAATAGTCAACCCCGCACCAACGGCATAATTAGCATGGTCATTATTACGCAATGGTGCGCCCCAAAATGCCATAATGGCATCACCGATATATTTATCAATAGTGCCTTTGGCTTCATGAATAACACGCGTTACAGGCGTTAAAATAGCATTAATTAACACGCATAATTCTTGTGGACTCATGGTTTCAGAAATAGTCGTAAAACCACGCACGTCAGAAAAAAATACCGTTAATTCCCGACTTTCACCTTGCAAAGAAAATTCTTCATCGGATTGGCTCATTTGCTCTACTAATTCAGGCGGAATATATTGTCCAAAAATCGCGCCTAATTGTTTCTTTTTACGACTTTCTAAAAAGAAGCCGAAAAAAATCTGAATGCCATATAATAAAATTAATAAAATTAGCGGCACGGCTAAATTAATGTCAATGTGTTTAATTTGCCAATAATATACATTAATAGCCACTATGCTGAGTAATAAGCCCGTAAAGACAAATATCGATAATAATGCCGATAATCGCGGAAAAATTACTAATAAAGCCACATAAATTAGCAATAATTCGACTAATTCACCCGCTAAGGTAATATTGGGACGGGAATTAATACTTTGATCGAGTAGACCACTGAGAATATTGGCGTGAATTTCTACTCCGGGATAAACATTTTGTACAGGCGTGGCGCGTAAATCTAATAAACCCGCCGCCGTTGTACCTAATAAAATAATTTTATTTTCTAAAACGCTTTTATCAATAATGCCATTTAATACATCGGTGGCGGAAACATAAGTAAAACTGCCTTGCCTACCGCGATAAGGCACTAATATTTCCCCGTGTTCATCGACGGGAATGGTAAAAGTGCTTATTTTTAAGCTTTCTAAACGTTGGTCAGTTTGTTGATTATTATTAGGTAATAAATTATAACCTTCTTGGGTAATAAATTCTAAAGGCGGTTGTTTGAGTAATACTCTAAACATTGCCAGTGATAAGGCTTCATAAATATTAGCTTTATAATTCACAATTAAGGGTAGTTTACGATAAACGCCATCTTCATCCACATGGGGATTATCAAAAAATCCACCTGATAAGGCATTACTTTGTAATGCCGCTAAATTACCTGTATAACTTTTTGCAGTGAATAATAAAGAACTCGAACTTAACGCGCTGGTTTTAGCAACAGGCGTGGGTAATAAACCCACTTGAGCGTTTTGTTCTTCAATATGACTGACAAAATAACCTAATACAATGGGACGATTTTGTAGGCTTTTAGCTAATATAGCGTCATAGGCTAATTGGGGACGTAATTGGCTTAATGTATTTAAAAACTCATTATTATGTTTTAATTGTTTATTGGCTAAATCATCTAATAATTCACTGCCTGCACTAGTATCGGGTTCGGCAAAAATCACGTCAAAGCCTAATAGACGAATATTATAGTAATCAAATAACATATCCACTAAATAACCAATTTTATCGCGCCGCCACGGCCACCGCCCTTCTTTAACTAAACTTTGTTCATTAATATCAACTATAACAATGCGTGAATCAAGGCTATTTAAAGTGGTAGTACGCAAACGCAAATCATATAGAATATTATTGAGTTGTTGCATAGTAGGAATTGTAATCTGCCCTGCACTATGTAACATAAATAATAAAGTAATGACGCTACAAACTAAAAAGCGACTCAGCTTTAAGCCTTTATTACCTATGCGCATGATTGCTCCAGTTTTTTAAATCATTATTAGTGAAAACCAATTAATAGTTACGAATTATCAAAATGAACTATTGGGTCGTGTATCAAAAGAGTAGGATAAATACTACGATATTATTCCAGCAGGGATACTGGAATCCAGTTACAGGGATGTATTTATAACAATTACCATCCGTAGTTTCTGGATTTGTGCATCCATGCCGTTGGACATTCGTACTCTTTTGTAGTAC
>JBAQSX010000192.1:0-7530 GCA_049296695.1 Methylococcaceae bacterium
CAGGCTTTGCCTGACTGTCAGGCAAAGCCTGACCTCCAGTTGTATTATGACCTAGCAGGTTTTTAAAACTTGCTAGGTCATAATCAAAAAAACTCAATTTTTCCTTTTTAGCAAATTCAATAAAGGCTTCGGCAATTCCGTCTTGTGTTAATCCGTCAAGATTAAATAAATCGTGATCAATAATAAAATGCCCGTGTTTATCCTTTATTTTTTCACCCTTACTGTCTTTTAAATAAATTTTCTCGCCTGAATTATCCTTGCCGCTTTTTTGCATGGTGGCAAAAAATATCGGGTAATCGTCCACTTTAGGACATAATTCATCATGCCATTTCTGCACAAACAGTACACTGGTTTTTGTACCTGTATGTGGTTTAAAGGTATTACCGTGCAAACCCACAACCGCTAAAAGTCGGCAACGCTGGGCAATAAATTCTCGAATGTCTTTATCAGACGAATTATTAAAACGACCTTGTGGCAATACCACTGCCATTCTGCCGCCGTCTTTTAAAAAATCTAAATTACGCTCAATAAATAATATATCACGCCCCACTTTTGTTTGTGCTTTTCCTGCTTGATTTTTACCCAGTTGATACTGTCCTAGTATTCCTTCATCGGTAATATCGCCTGCAAAGGGTGGATTTGCCATTAATACATCAAAGTTATATTTTTTATAACTGTCATTATCAACTCTTAACTCTTTAAGTTTTCTAAAACCCTCGTTATAAATATCAATCCAGCTTTGTTCTTCGGTAGTTTCTTTCCAGCGGTTATAATCCAAAGTATTTAAGCGCAATACATTCGTTTGCCCATCACCTGCAATTAAATTTAATGCCCGTCCAACGCGCACTGAACGCGGGTCAAAATCAATAGCAAATACATTATTCTGCACATAATCTATTTGTTCTGGGCTACGTTTATCGCTCGTTAATAAATTAATATTATTAGGGTCTAAGGCTTGCCAAACATGAAATATCGTGTGCATAGGAAAACCGCACGAACCCGCCGCTGTATCTATCATGGTTTCATGTGCTTGTGGATTTAACATTTTAACGCACATATCAATCACATAACGCGGCGTAAAATACTGCCCTTTATTGCTTTTAGATTCTTGACTGACTAAATATTCAAAAGCATCATCAATCACTTCTAAATTAGAATTAAATAATTTAATATCTTGCAGGTACGATACACAAGTGGATAAATGCGCCGCAGTTAATTTAAAACTATCCTCATTATTAAAAATACCGCGCCATTTTTTACGCGCTTGAGCAAATAATGTTTCTAAACGTTTTTTAACTTCGGCTTCGCGTTTTTCAGCATCGTTTTCATTACTGGTATTTCTAAATTGTAAGGCTCTAAAATCTTTATCATTAATCGCCTCTAAAGGCGTTCCGTGTTTTAATAAGGCGTTAATTTCGTCTTTATCTGTGCCGCTTTGAAACTCATCAAATAATTTAGTAAAAATGAGTTTAAATATCTCTTCAAATCCATCTGCACCTGAATTAGCTAATACCACATCTTCAAATTGGGTGATAATTTCTTTTAAACTACGGCGTTCTAATTTGTCATTGAGAATTAAATCTTTAATAGTAAACGCTTTGTGTAAATACTCTGCGAGGGTTTGATTTGCATGAGGCAAGCCGCTTAAACTATCTAAGCGCACCGTTTTTGATTTGCTATTTTGATTGCTGATAAAAAATTCTATATCCGCGCCATTTGTCCAAATACCCAGCGGTGCACCTTCAAAACGACAATAAGACTTTAATTGCTCTTGTCCATCTTTTACATTGGGTTGTTTTAATTCAACAATAATATAAGGCTGGTCAAAAAAATCATTTAAAAAAATAACAATGTCGGCGCGTTTGCTACTACTGCCTGTTTTTACAGGGTATTCGCACTGCATTCTATTTAAAGAATACCCGTAATGCGTGTGCAGCGTATCTATAAATAACTGCCGCACCGCTTCTTCAGGGGTTAATTTAATTTCTTTATCGCGGATTAAACAAATAACATAAGGCGTGATTTTGCCGCGTGTTTCTTTTTCAATAATGCTGTTTTCTAAAGTTTGTATTTGCGCTGGGCTAAATTGAGTTAATTTATATGCAGAGTCTTTTAATAGTTGTTCTAAAGTCATGGGATGTCCTGTGTTATTAATTAGTTTTATAGAATGGTAAATAATACGTTATTAAACTGATAATTCATAAAGCGTTTCTGGGGCTATATCAATGTCTTCGCCCCATGTAACTGTGCCATAATTCACTTTAGCACATTTAAAAAAACTTGGGTTTTTTAGGGGTGCGAAAACAGTGGCATTCAAATAAGGCTTCATATCAAAACACTTTACTTCATGGTTTTCAAAGGTTAGTAATAATTGATAATCGGGCAACGTTTTTACGGCAATAACATCAATTAACATAAACTTATTGTAAAGGGTTAATTTTAAAAATAGGTTCGCCATTAACAGCTAATGACCAATCTGCCATTAATTCATCTTCATGTAGAATAATCCATGCTTTCACTAAACTGGCTTTTTTAGCAGGGATTGAGCCTTCTAATAATTCACCTTCTGGAATTGTAAAAACAGATTTCATGCCTTGGTATTCAACATGAATATGTGGCAAATTGTGTTGTTGGGTATCAAAAAACATCATTCTGATAATAATACCGTAAAACATACTAATAGTGGGCATAGCGTTCTCTTATATTGTTTTGTTATTTAAATAGACGTAATAGTATGCAACGCCCCGCCAAATCTTTACATCAATTTTATAACCTTAGGCGTAACATCATTAAAATCTATATTTAATTTAAAAGGCTAATCCTTATGAATGATGATAGCAGACCCGACCCCGATGCGTTATTAGCGCGAGTAGAACGCGAAGAAAGCCTCAAACACCGTGGACGTTTAAAAATCTTCTTTGGCGCGGCGGCGGGTGTCGGTAAAACTTACGCCATGTTATCGGCAGGTAAAGGCAAACGCGCTGAAGGTATTGATGTTTTGGTGGGCTTGGTGGAAACCCACGAACGCCAAGAAACCGTTGCCATGTTGCAAGGCTTGGACGTTTTGCCGCCTAAATTATTGCAATATCGCGGTTCAGTGGTGCGCGAGTTTGATTTAGATGCCACCTTAAAACGCCGTCCTAGCTTGGTTTTGGTCGATGAATTAGCCCACTCTAACGCCAAGGGTTGTCGGCATCCTAAACGCTGGCAAGACATTGATGAACTGCTCGATGCGGGCATTGATGTTTATACCACCCTCAACGTACAGCATTTAGAAAGCTTAAATGATGATATAAATCAAGTCACAGGCATTCAAGTTCATGAAACCGTGCCTGACACCGTGTTTGAATTAGCCAGTGAAGTTGAACTGATTGATTTGCCGCCCGATGAATTATTGCAACGGCTCAAAGAAGGTAAGGTTTATGTGCCGCACCAAGCTGAAAGAGCCTTACAACATTTTTTTCGTAAAGGCAATTTGATTGCTTTGCGTGAATTATCGTTGCGTTTAACCGCCGAACGTGTGGACGCGCAAATGCAAGATTACCGCGATGTGCATTCCATTCGTGATGTCTGGCAAGTGGGTGAGCGGATTTTAGTGTGCGTGAGTGCCAATGTGATTTCAGAACGCTTGGTGCGCGCAGGTAAGCGATTGGCAACCAGTCTGCATGGGCAGTTATTAGTGTTATATGTGGAAACGCCGCAGTTACAACGTCTGCCGCCTGAACAACGCGACTCCGTGTTGCGTATTTTGCGTTTTGCTGAAAGGTTAGGCGCGGAAACTTTTACCTTGTCGGGAACGAGTATGAGCGAGGAGATTTTGAAATTCGCTCAAACCCGCAACGTTACTAAAATGGTGTTAGGCAAACCCAGACGGCGCGGCTGGAAACGTTGGATATTGGGGTCGGTGGTCGATACCTTAATTGCTGAAGCGCATAATATTAATGTCTATTTATTAGGCAGTCCCAAGCCGCCTACGACCTCGTTTTGGCAAAACAACGAAACACCCAAACCCGCATTAAGTATTATCCCTAAAAAAATTAAAACAGGTTTTCAACGCTGGCAAAACTGGCTGTGGGCGTTATTAATGACCGCTTGCACCAGCTTAATTGCGTGGTTGATGGCGGGTAAGTTTGAGCTGGCTAATTTGGTGATGGTGTATTTATTAGGCGTGGTATTGATTGCCACTAAGTTCGGGCGTGAGGCTTCGATTTTAGCTTCGGTGTTAAGTGTTGCCGCTTTTGATTTTTTCTTTGTCTCGCCTATCCATACTTTTGCGGTTGCCGATGCGCAGTATTTAGTTACTTTTGTGATTATGTTATTGGTAGGCTTAACTATTAGTCATTTAACCACCAATATGCGCTCACAAGCCAAAGTGGCGGCGCACCGTGAACGTAGAGCCAGCGTGTTATACGCGCTCAGTGAAGAATTAACCACCAGCCGCACAGTTACTGATACCGCGCGAATTGCCGTGCGCCACATTAAAGCTGAGTTTGGCGGTAGCAGTGTCTTATTGTTGCCTACCGATGAAGGACGCATGATTTATCCGCTCGATGCCGCCTCGCCTGAATCCTTGCAAGGTTGTGATTTAAGCGTGGCGCAATGGGTGTTTGACCACGGTCAATTAGCAGGACAAGGCACAGATACCCTGCCGGGGGCAAGCGCGGTGTTTTTTCCGATGATAGGTTTTCATGGCGTGATTGGCGTATTAGTGTTACGCGCCGCTAATTTGCGCCGAGTGTTTTTACCTGAGCAACGGCGATTATTGGACACTTTTTTAAATCAAATCACCCAAACCATTGAACGGGTGCGTTTAGTAGAAACCGCGCAACTGGCACAAATGCGTATGGAATCTGAAACCTTGCGTACTTCACTACTCAGCGCGATTTCTCATGATTTACGCACCCCGCTGGCTTCAATAGTCGGTGCGGCAAGCACCTTAGTTGAAGACGATGCTAATTTACAAACCGCCGACAGACAAGAACTAAGCCGCGCGATTTATGATGAGGCGCAACGTTTATCGAATTTAGCCAATAATATTTTAGATATGGCGCGCTTAGATGCTGAGCAAACGCCTATTAATCGGCAATGGTATCCTTTAGATGAAATTATTGGCGGGGCATTATTACGATTACATGCACGTTTAGAAGGACGTTATATTCATTCTAAATTACCCGAAGGTTTATGTTTAGTGCGTTTAGATGCGGTTTTAATTGAACAAGTAATAGTCAATTTATTAGATAACGCCTGTAAATATACCCCCGCTAATACTCCTATTGATTTAATTGCCGAATTAACAACCCATGCTTTAAAAATAATAGTCGCTGATAAAGGCACAGGCATTCCCGAAGGCGAAGAACATAAATTATTTGATAAGTTTTATCGCTTGCAACGTGAAGGAACACAAAGCGGTGTGGGTTTGGGTTTATCGATTTGTAAAGCGATTATTAATGCCCACGGCGGTGTTATTGGTGCGGCTAATCGGGAAGGGGGTGGCGCGGAGTTTTATTTTATGTTGCCTGTCGATGAAATGCCGCCACAAATTAATAGTGAAGAGGGTAATGCGGATAATTAATAACGAAGTAATTAGAATTAATAATGCAAGTTAGGCAAGAATAATAAAACTGTAGGGGAAAATCATATTTGCCCTTAATAACAATTGCATAAGGGCGAATATAATTCGCCCCTACAATTCTAATATCTTTAGTAGTTACAAGAATTCTTTGGACATAAAAAAAGGTCGTAACGTATAAACGCTCGACCTTTTTATTTTTGTAAAACTAAAGCAATTACGCCATTGATTTTACTTTTAAATTTAAACGGCTTTTACCGCGAGCGGCTTTATTTTTATGAATAATGCCTTTGCTAACCGCAGAATCTAACACTGAAGTCGCTTTTCTAAAAGCAGTTTGAGCTTGTTCTTTATCGCCTGCATTAATTGCGGCTAACACTTTTTTTACAAAAGTGCGTAAGTTGCTACGTTGACTGGTGTTACGCACGCGGTTTCTTTCAGATTGTTTTGCGCGTTTTTTAGCTTGTGGAGAATTTGCCATGATATTTTGCTAGGTGACTGTTGAATTAAATAACTACGCATTATGATTTTAACGAGTAACAATAAATGGTAACGCTTAAAACATATCACCATTAATCGCCTGTTTTTACGGTTTACGTCCAATAACTACGTTAAACCTTCGATGGGTACTCCGCCACCGAACTGAATGTTAGTATTCAGCATACGGTTTGATTGGTTAAACCAGTATCATTGGGATTTGCCACATAATCTCAATCATCAAACCGTACCATAAGAAGTTTAACGAATATGCCCTTATTCAGATAAAGCGACCATTCTCATGACCCACTTGCCATATTCAAACTACCGTGACATCTTTGAAATCATACAGTTAATCTCACCTACTGTAAAGATGTTCTCACTTTTTAGGCTAAATTGTCCTATTTAGGATTATTTTTATTACTATTTATCACCATTTATTTTGATTAAATAATATAAATATTATTGTCAAACCATTTAACAGCTTAAGTGATTATCCCCGCCTTGTGAATCGACAACTTTTTAAAGAAACAGCCATTGTCAGTAGTTTAACTTTGCTCTCACGAATACTGGGCTTTGTGCGTGACATGTTAATCGCCCGCTTATTTGGCGTAAGTCCTGCCACTGATGCTTTTTTTGTCGCCTTTAAATTACCTAATTTTTTCCGCCGCTTATTTGCTGAAGGCGCGTTAGCCCACGTTTTTGTGCCTGTATTAGCGAGCTATCAACAACAAGGCAACGCTAACGCACTCAAAGCGTTTATCGCCAAAATTACAGGTAATCTGGCACTAAGTTTATTGGTCTTAAGCTTAGTGGGCATTAGCATCGCACCGTTGTTAGTTTGGTTATTAGCTCCCGGTTTTGCATGGCACGGAACGCAACACGAATTAGCGGTATTAATGCTACGCATTTGTATGCCTTATTTAGCCTTTATCAGTTTAGTGGCGTTAGCGGGGTGCATGCTTAATGCTTATGGTAAATTTGCTTTAACCGCGCTTACACCCGCTTTACTCAATATAGTGATGATAGCCGCCGCTGTATGGCTCGCGCCGTTAATGGCTGAGCCTGTCACCGCTTTAGCGTGGGGCGTTTTCGGTGCGGGATTATTACAAGTTGCCATGCAGATTCCCGCCTTAATACGTTTAGGTTTATTACCCAAACCGCGTCTTGATTTTCACGATGCCGCAGTTAAACAATTAACTAAAAAAGTATTACCCGCCGTTTTTAGCGTTTCAGTTACGCAAATTAATTTATTATTAGATACCTTAATCGCTTCATTTTTAGCAGTGGGTAGTGTTTCTTGGCTGTATTATTCTGATAGATTAGTTGAATTTCCTGTAGGTTTATTAGGTTTAGCCTTAGGCACAGTGATATTACCAAAACTCGCTAAGGCACATGTATTAAATAAGCCACAAGATTTTTCTAACGCGCTAGATTGGGGATTGCGTTTAGTGGTTTTAATTAGTATTCCCGCCACTATTGGT
>JBAQSX010000193.1:0-36601 GCA_049296695.1 Methylococcaceae bacterium
ATCAACATTAAATGGGTCAGTGTTACGGCTAACATGCCCATTGAAAATAAATGAAAATGTGATACTTCCAGCATACCTTCATAACTACGCGGCTGAGTGAAGTTTTCCTCAGAGCCTAAATAATAAATAATCACTGAGCTGGGTGTTAAATCCATGCGATGAAAATACATTAAAGCATTACTCACACAGAGTAATACGATATAGCCTAAGAATAATAACACTAAAGTATTTAATAGCGACTTACGTTGTTGTTCACCTGTTGCAAAATAACGCATTAGTGCTTCACCATTATTTCATAAAACGCCATGACTTTACGCACACTATTTAATGCTGAACGGGTACTTAAGGTCGCGCCTGAAATACCATCAACACCTTTATTTAATTCTAATTCTGTAATTGGTTTTTTAATTAAAGCATCAAACCAACGTTGGGGGGCTTCATATTCGGGTGGCTCGTGAAAGGCTAATAAATACACGCTAGTTAATTCACCACTAGGGCTTAATACTATCATGATGGTTTCAGGTTTGGTTCTTACCGTTTCACTTTCAATGGCAGCGTAAGCTAATACCTTGTCTTTATCTTTACCGACATAAAAAGTAAATAAGCCCGACTCTAATTTTACTTTGGCTAATTGCTGAATTTTTTCAATTTGCGCCTCATCGGGAAATAAAGATTCTGATTCTACAGTTGCATTTTTACCAAAGGCTAATTCTAAGGCTTCACTTTTGCTGTAATAGATTTTGCTATAACTACTGTTAGCAAAACTTATTAATAATAAGCCTAGTAGTATTTGTAATGTTTTCATAAATGTATGCTTGGAAGTTGTCGCGCTGAAATACTTAAGATAGTAGCACGTTTTATAAAAAGCAGGAGTGCAAGCTTTGCTTGCTAAGTGACTAGCAAGCAAAGCCTGCACTCCATTTTTATTTTTAGAAAATAAAACCAAAACCTAAATTAAAGTCATCGGCTAATGAGCCTTTTTTGGCATTGAAATTACGATAATCAGCTTTAATGACTACGTTAGGAATGGGTTTGTATTGCAATCCAAATTGATAGATGTATTGGTCTTTGCTATTGTCATCGGCATAACCTGTTGGCGCATTGGCGATGGTGTCGTATTGTTCATAGCGGAAAAACGGCGCGAGGTATTGGGTACTGTCTTGAAACAATAACGGCAAAATATCGTAGCCCACTTCGGTGTACCAACCATAGTTTTCTGAACCAATAGTCTGTCCTTTAGCCGCACTAAGTACCCCCGCATCGTCAATATGTCCCCATGAGCCAAGGGCGCGAACTTCTAAGCCGCGATATTTCCATTGCAAATGCCCTTCGTATAGTTGGGTAAGCGCGTTAATTTTTTGTCCTGCGTAAGTTTGATTTTGTCCCGCATAACCAACATAGCTTGAACCGCCTAGGGTTACACTAGGAACGGCTTGGGGGTTGTAGTCCATTCTGACCACATAGCCAAAGTTTTCGGCTTGCGTGTTACTGCCCGCTTGTCGCCCATCACGAATACCATTGGCGTTATAGCCAGCGGCATTCATGCCATTGACTATATAAGCGGTGTAGCTTAAATCAGGGGTGATTTGTCCAAATAAACCCACACCCATTTCACGCCATGTGCTAGGAATAATACGGCGTTCTACTTCAGGGCGGTTATTACCAAAGAAAAAGGGCGGTTCGTGGATTTGGTTGATAAAGCCCATAGGTATTAGCACCATGCCCGCGCGAATATTGGCTAATGGATTAATAAAAAAGTCCAAAGCGGCAAATTCAACCGATACTTCACCTTTTTCTTCAGCACCCTCACCTGTAGTGGCGTGTTCAAATTCGAGTTCGCTGTTAAATAGAATACGGTCACTAAATTTATAACCCGCATATAACACCATGCGTTCCATATCAGCCACATCGGTTTTACCGTTTTTATCACCGACAAAGGTTTGGTAATTGCCTTCACCATAACCGCCTATCGATAAACCTTTGCCAATACCATACACTTTTGAAGCCGCTGGGCCTAAACCATAAGCACTCTTGTATTTAGCCTCTTCAGGAATGGCTAAATTAGTGCGCAATCTTTCCACTTCTTGGCTTAGCACATTGGTTTTACGTTCTAAGTTTTTGACTTCATTACTAGCAGGTGCTGGCGTGGCGGTGCTGGTACTAACCGTTGCGTTTGGCTCAGTTTTAGCGGCAACTGCGGCTTTTAGGCTGTCGATTTGTTGTTGTTGGGCTTTGATGATCTGCCACATTTCCTCCATTGTTTTGGGTTTATCCACAGCGTGGACAGGCAAGCTATGCGCTAATAAAATAGCAAGTAACGCGTTAATAGGCGTTTTTTTAAAAGTATTCATAGACTTAGAATCCTAATCGAAAATTTATGTTGTAGCGATTATAGGATAAGGACTTCTCTAAATGCAAACGATTCTTATTTGGAAGGCTGTTTTTATGTATTTTAATCCTTCTGTACATGACAAAAAATAACTGGTTAAAATGATATAAAAACATTAAAAATCAATTTGTTATGATGGGTATAAGCTGATTATTCAACTGGCATAAAACAACACAGGATTGTTTGCTCAGTGATTGCAGGCGAGCAGGAATGAATCGGCTAATTTTAAATAAGTTAATCACTACCCTATTATTAAAAAACAGAATAGAGCAATAATGCTATTCAAAATAAGTTTTGAACGCTCAAAAATAGGCGAATAAATTTTAAATTTTATTCGCCTTGAGATGATATAAAATTTTTAAGTATCTAAACACTAACTAGTATTAACTGAAGTTAGGCAAAGATTGTTAAATAAGCCTTATCAAGAGTGCAAGCTTTACTTGCACTGTCATTCAATAATCTGCATCACTTCAGTTATTAATTTTCCGCCAATCACGCCACACTAAAGGCAAATACAGTATTAATGCTATGATGCACAGCCATTGAATACCCGATAATTCTAACCAATAGGCATAAGGCACAGCTTTAAAACTATCGATAAATAATCGCCATAATAAATAACTGGCTAAATATAATTTAAAAGATAATCCAGAAACGCGCGTTAATACGTTGCGATTTTTATAAAGTATTAACCCGATAATACTGACAAAAACCATATCATATAGTTGCGTAGGATGGCGATAAATACCATCACCAAAATCCATGCCCCAAGGTAATTGCGTGGCATTGCCATAAGTTGCATCATGCAAACCCGCTAAAAAACAACCTACTCGTCCAATAATAGTGCCGATAATTAACGGTAATATAAAATTATCCCCTGTGGAATAAGTAATCGTATTGATTTTTTTAATCAGTTCCACGCCCAGCAAGCCGCCTAATAAACCACCGACAATACTTTGTCCTTGTAATAAAACCAACCAACCATTTTGTGTAATAAGCTGGGGATATTCTAAAGCAAATACGATTTTATTACCTATCGCCGCGCCCAAAATACAGCCCAATAATACTCTAAAACTCTCACCTTGCATTATGCTTTGTTGGCGTTTTTGTTTTTTAATTAAGCGATAACTCTGCACGCCTAATAAAATTGCCAGCCATTCAAATATAGTATGAATCTGATAAGCGGTTTGCATAGAAAATTGCGGCGTAATTAACATGATTTGCGTTGCTCAGTCCACGCGGCAATTTCACTACGGATTTTTTCGGTTAATACTGCTCTGTTGCCGCGATAAAATAAATTAAAGGCTTCAAAAGGAATTAATTTGCCGTCAGGCGTGGCAATATGCACGCAAGATTTTTTTAAGGCGCGAATATCTAAATTATGCGCGTCCATAAACTGCACAATTAATACTCTAAATATATTACTATAATTTAAATTAACACTCGCCACTTTTGGCAAACAACATAATAATTCTGATAAACAAGAGGCTTGATTTTGCGGTGATAAATTAGTGGCAAATAATTTAAATAATTGCTGTTTCATCATCGGGTCGCGCTCAAAAGCAATAGTATTACTTGACCCTGCTAATATCTCTTGCGGATTTAAATAACGCGTTAAGGGCAGTATTTGATTATTTTGTTTTAAAGCATACGCCATTGCTAAAGTATCGGGATTACATGGCACGGGTAATATATCGTCGAGAGTAAATAAATTAGACTGCTCGGCAATGCGGCGGCGAATTTCACTGACCGTTAAACGCTGTTCAAGCGTAAAGTTTTCCACCCGCCCCGCGTCCTGTACGGGTTGCAAAGTCACGCCGCGCACACATTGCCATTGCTGGGCGTGTTGTATCACTTGCCCTATTTGCTGGTCATTAATGCCGCGTTTGACGGTCATCACCAAGGTGGTAGAAATTTGATGGGCTTCTAATTGCGTTAAGGCGGCGTGATGCGTGCTGGCAAGGGTCGCGCCGCGTAGGTTTTGCAACGCCTTGTTTTCTAAAGAATCAAACTGCAAATAGATTTCTAAAGCGGGTGTGTATTGACTTAAACGCGCTGTAAAATCAGGGTCTTGGGCGATACGCAAGCCATTGGTATTAATCATTAAATGCCGAATCGGACGTTTGCGCGTCTCATCTAAAATGGCAAAAAACTCAGGATGCAAAGTCGGTTCACCGCCTGAAATTTGCACTACATCCGGCTCACCTTCGTTGGCGACAATGCTATCTAACATGGCGATAATGTCGCGCATACTGGCGTGTTTGCCGTGATTAGGCGCGGATTCGGCGTAACACACAGGGCAACGTAAATTACATCGCTCAGTAATTTCTAACACGCTCACGCAAGAGTGTTGCATGTGACTAGGACAAAGACCGCAATCATAAGGGCAACCATAACGCATGGGGGTATTAAATTTTTGCGGTAATTCGGGTGGTTTTATATAAACTTCTCGGCATAAGCGATAATAATCCGCATCATCACTAATTAATACCCGTTCAGTACCATGCGCGGCGCACCATTTTTCTAAATAAACGTGATTCTCTTTAATTAATATAGTAGCTTCTACTGGACGCAAACAACTGGTACAAACTGAGCTGGTGGTGTCATAAAATAAATAAGGGCGAGTTTTACGGCTCATGGGTTTTGTCCTGATTATTGGAATTATTATCATCTTGCGCGTAATTATTATTTTCTTTTGGTTTTACGAATACACCTTTAATAATAAACCAACCTAAAAACATAGGGATTAATGATATTAATAACATGAATACAAAGCTAAAAAAATTGTCATTAAATAATGCGATGTTGCTATGAAATATATCTTTTATATAAAGAACAAAACAATTACCACCTCCGATTAAAAAACAAATCCCTATAAGCAAACTTATTCCTTTAAAAAATAAATCTAAACATTTAGTTAATGACGACATGATGGAGTCCTATTTTTAACTTAGACTATTTAATAATATTTTTTTGCTATTGCTGAAGCCCAATCAACTAATCTGGTAGTATCATAAAATAAATAAGGGCGAGTTTTACGACTCATGTGTTTTATCCTGACGCTTAATTAGTTTTTTAATAGCAAATAGCATCATAAAGCCACCCAATAACGCTAAAACTAATGTAATGCCAATTACAATAGCATCATCTGCTGATTGACTATAATGTGACATAACAGCAAAACAGGCACTACTCAGTAAGCCGCCTATTAAAAATATAAAGCCAATGAGTAGCAATAAAATTTTAATTAAAATATTTAAAAGTGACATGGTTTATCCTATTCTCACTTGTTATTCTTTATCATCTTCTAATTCATCAATATAAATGTTTTCGCTAGGTTTTTCTAATACTTTCTCAATTAAAATCCAGCCAAACACGCCTATACAAAAAGGTATTAACACAACCCATCCAGAAGAAAATAATTGTTTGAGCGATTCAATGGGATTAAATAATCCTGCAACCACAATGACTGCAAAACAACCGCCTCCGCCTACTAATAATAAAAAACCAATCAATAAGCCTACTGCTTTTAAAAACAAGCTAACTATTCCATTTAAAGAGAATATGTCATATAACGCTACTTTTTTAGAAATAGCGGTATTATCTATAATTGAGTGAATCGATAAGTATAGCAATGCTCCTAAACTAAAGATAAGCGTTGAGTTTAAAGCGGTACTGGTAAAATGTTGACTTGCTGAACGCGCGGCTATTTTTGCAAATAAGAAATTAAGAAATAAGATTTCACTAATTAATAAACATAAAAAACTGCATAGCAACAGCGTTCCTTTAGATAAATTTAGGTTTCTATATAAACTAGTGCTGTTTAAAGTTTTCCATAAAAATTGTATTAACCAATAACTTATAGATAATGCTAAGACTGCTATTAATCCGATTGCTATTATGCTAATACTTAATTTATCTAGGTTTTTATAAATTAATAATGCAATAAAACAACCAGCCCCTACAATGTTGCCTATTAGCAAGACAAACCCTATTAATAGACTTAAACATTTGAGTAAAAATGACATAATTATAGTAATTCTAATAGTTGCTACTAAAACGACTGCCAGTCTTTGAAGACTGGCAGTCGTATTTGGTTTTAAAGCAGTAATTATCAGCTTTTCTTTTGACTAATCACATAAACGCCTAATAATACCAAAGCCGTACCCACTAATTGAATAGGCGTAACTAATTCACCCAAAAAAAAGAACGCTAAAATTAAAGTACCAATGGGCCCTGTGGAACTTAAAATCGCCGCTGAACTCGCGCCCACGCGTTTAATGCCCGCATTCATCATAAAAGAGGGTAATACTGTGGCAAACACTGCCATAATAATCGCTAAATAATAAACCTGCACTGGTAATTTTAAAGCGTTAATGCCGTGTTCAATTAAAAAATGGGTACAAGTCATTAAACAAGCCACCGTCATGGAATAAGCCGTAAAACGGGTTGAACCGATGCGTTTAATCATTACACCACTGCCTAATAAAAAACCTGCAAAACTAACCGCACTACAAGCAATTAAAGCTGAGCCAAAATAGAGTTGTTTAGAAGAATCACTGTTTTGCATAGTATTAATAAATACCAATAATAAGCCGCCATAACTTAATATTAAAGCCAATAATTGATGACGATTAATTTTTTGTTTATAAAGAATAGCTGAAAACAAAACCACAAAGGTGGGATATAAAAATAAAATAATCCGCTCTAATCCAGCAGATACATATTGCAAGCCTCTAAAATCAAACCAGCTTGATAAATAATAGCCAATTGTACCCAAGCCTAGAATCATTAACCAATCAGTTTTATTTAAAGCTTGGTTTTGTTCATTATTAGCACGCGCAGACCAAAATGCCATCAATAAAAAGAACGGCAAAGAAATAGACATACGCAACATCATTAGAGTAATGGCATCTAATTGATGGCTATAACCGTAAGCTAATTTAATTAATACCGCTTTGGCTGAAAAACTAAACGCACCGATTAATACTAAACTATAACCGATGATTAAGTAGCGTTGATTTTTTATAGCAGGACTTGATTGCACAGTTTTCTCCTTTGGAATGAAAAACTGCAAATCTTATGAAAGGTATTAGCAAAACAACTCGAATAAGATTCGCAGTTGCTTTGTTTAATTGGGTTAATAGAACATTGCAGCCACGAGCAAGATGCTTAGTAGCCAAGGTTTGATTTGTAAAAATGAGAGAGTAATAAAAGTATTCATGCCAGCTATTCTATAAAACTATTTATCCTAAGGTCAATTAAATATTTTTTTCACAATTGAGCTTTTAGGCGTTACTATGTTTTTATGATGAAATAATCGTTTAACTTAAATCAACACAATAAAGGCTTTATCACTATGATACCAATGGTCAACTTAAAAGCACAATATGCTGAAATTAAAGATGAAATTGAACAAGGCTTAGCAGAAACTATTGCCAATAGTCATTTTATTTTAGGGCCTAATGTGCAAGCGTTTGAAAAAGAAACCGCCGATTATTTAGGCGTTAAACATGCCATTGGCGTGGCTTCAGGCACGGACGCATTGCATTTAGCTTTAATTGCTTTAGGCATTGGTCAAGGTGATGAGGTCATTACCACGGCATTTACTTTTATTGCCACTGCTGAGGCCATTTGTTATGTGGGTGCAAAACCTGTTTTTGTCGATATTAATCCCAAAACGTTTAATATCTGCCCTGAGCAAATAGCAAAAGCCATTACCCCTAAAACTAAAGCAATAATGCCCGTGCATTTATTTGGGCAACCCGCCGATATGAGCGCGATTAAAACTTTATGTGAAAAGCATCATTTAAAATTAATTGAAGATTGTTGTCAGTCTTTTGGCGCGAGTATTAATGGTAAACAAACGGGTGCAATTGGGGACGCTGGGGCTTATAGTTTTTTCCCGAGTAAAAACTTAGGCGCATTTGGTGATGGTGGCTTAGTAGTGACGCAATCTGATGAAACTGCCGCAGTTATTAAACAATTACGCAATCACGGTTCTAAGGTGCGTTATTATCACGATATTATTGGTTATAACAGCAGGTTGGATGAAATGCAGGCGGTGATATTACGCGCTAAATTAAAAAGAATTGATGCGTATAATCAAGCGCGTTGGCGGGTGGCGCATTATTATTCGCAATTATTAGCGCATTTGCCTGATTTAATAACGCCGTTTGAAGATGGTTTAGGTGAGCATGTTTATCATCAATATACCTTATTATCGAGTCGCCGTGATGAAGTATTAAAAGCTTTGCAAGCCCAAGATATTGGTTGCGCGGTTTATTATCCTGTGCCATTGCATAAACAAAATGTATTTAAAAGCGATTATGCGCAAGTATCATTACCTGTCACTGAATCGGTTTCTGAGCAATGTTTTTCTTTACCGATTTGTCCATTTTTAAGTGAGGCTGATATTGAGAAAATAACATCTGTTATTACTGAGGTATTGGTTTAATTAATCTGGTAAATCTCGTTCCCACGCGCTGGCGTGGGAATGCCTTTAAGACGCGCCGCGTCATGTCAAAACACTATACCGCAGGCGCGGTAAAACTGTATTCCCACGCGGCGCGTGGGAACAAGAAATAAATTAGCTAATGAATTCTAATATTAATTTATTGCCACTACATGATGCCGTTTTGTACCATATAGAATTATGTTGGGAACAACGGATTTGTCGATTATTCTTAAGCATATTTTTAGAGCAAACCCAAACTGCTCAGCCGCATATATTAGAATTCTTCGGCGTTAGCAATCTTTTAGTGCCTCATGAATCTCCATGGGGAGATTCGGTATTTATCAATACCGTAACGCAAACAACTAGTGATATTTATTATATTGAAATTCAATCAGGGGATACCATTATCATAACAGCATCTGATTTTAAATTTAGCCTTAAATAACCAACTCTTTAAAAGCCGCTCCAGCGCGTTCATTGACTAATTTAGGAATTAAATAACCCGATAATTGACTTTGCAATTGCTGATAAATTGCCAATGCTTCAAGTTTTGGTACTTCAAAATGTCCCGTACCTGTAGCTTTATCTAATAAATGCAAATAATAAGGCATTACCCCATAACGAAATAAGTTCTCACTTAAATCCGCTAAAACTTGGGGATTATCATTGACACCTTTTAATAATACCGATTGATTAAGCAAAGTAATACCATAACGTCTTAATTGTGAACAGGCAATAATCACGCGTTCATTGAGTTCATTGCTGTGATTACAATGCAACACCATAATCACTTGTTTATTACTTTCACCCAGAATTTTTAATAAGCCCCGCGTAATTCTGGCAGGTAAAACCACCGCTAATCGGCTATGAATTCTAATGCGTTTAACAGAATTAATGCTATTTAATTCTGCAATTAATTGTCCTAATCGTTCATCATTTAATAATAATGGGTCGCCACCGCTTAATATCACTTCAGTAATAGAGGGATTATTGCGGATATAATCAATGGCGGCTTGTTGTTTTTGTTTACTTAATTGCAACTCGCCATAAGGAAAATTGCGTCTAAAACAATATCTACAATTAATAGCGCAACTGCCTGTGGTAATTAATAAAACTCTACCATTATATTTATGAATTACGCCTTGTTGTTTTGCGGCTGGCAAATCGCCCACAGGGTCTGAGCTAAAACCTTGATAAAGTGTAAGCTCTTCACTGACAGGCAACACTTGCCGCAATAATGGATCGTCTGGCTTGCCTTTTTCAATGCAGGCGGCAAAACTTAACGGCACACGCAAAGCAAACTGTTGTGCGGCTTGCTGGGATATGTCTAATGTATTGATTGCTATCTGTAAATAGTCACAAAGCGATTCAATTTGCGTGAAGGCTTGGGCGAGTTGTTGTTGCCAGTTTTGGCTAAAATGCAGGGTTTCAAAGTCGGCTATAGGCATGAATAGGAATTAAAAATAAGTAGTTAATGTTTTTATCACTGCGATAGCTCCATTATAATGGTTCACTTTTGTATTTGTTGGCACTTGAGAGATAAAAATGGCTGTTTATAGCACGAATGAGTTTAGAGGTGGTTTGAAAGTCATGCTGGACAATGATCCTTGCGCGATTATTGAAAATGAATTTGTTAAACCGGGTAAAGGACAAGCGTTTAATCGCGTCAAAATTCGCAATTTAAAAACAGGTCGGGTGATTGAACGTACCTTTAAATCAGGCGAAAGTTTGGAAGGCGCGGATGTGGTCGATATGGAAATGCAGTATTTGTATAACGATGGCGAATCACGTCACTTTATGCAGCCTGAAAGTTTTGAACAATATCAAGCCGATGCCAAAATTGTCGGTGATGCCGCGCTCTGGCTTAAAGACCAAGATATGTGTACCATGACTTTGTGGAATGATTCGCCTTTAGCGGTCACACCTGCTAATTTTGTCGAATTAGAAATTGTGGAAACTGACCCAGGTGTACGCGGTGATACTTCAGGTGGCGGCGGCAAACCTGCGAAATTAACTACAGGTGCGGTGGTGCGTGTACCTTTATTTGTGCAAATCGGCGAAGTCATTAAAATTGATACCCGCACAGGTGAATATATTTCACGCGTTAAGGATTAAAATCTGAATCAGGATTTACAAGATTTCAAGATTCACAGGATTCTATCTTTTAATCGTAATTACCTAGTTTGCTTGTGTCTGAATCATGATTTTTAGGATTAGAAGATTAACAGTATTTATCTTGCTAATCCTAAAATCTTGTAAATCCTGATTCAGACAATTAATTATCTGCACTCAAACAAAATATAAAATCATGCAAGCATTTTGGCAACCTAATTGTAGTATAGAGCTGTTACACTATCGCGCCAACTTATTGCAAAGCATTCGTCAGTTTTTTGCACAGCGTCAAGTATTAGAAGTAGAAACGCCATTGCTGAGTCAAAGCATAGGCACTGACCCTCAATTAGATTTTTTTACAACGTTTTATAATACTCCGCCCCAACAACAAAAACTGTATCTGCAAACATCGCCTGAATTTGCGATGAAACGTTTATTAGCCTCAGGTAGTGGCTCAATTTATCAAATTTGCAAAGCTTTTAGAAATGGTGAAGCGGGCAGATTTCATAATCCAGAATTTACCTTATTGGAATGGTATAGAGTCGGGTTTAATTTAGAACAATTAATGGATGAAGTAGAACTATTAATTAATACGTTATTTAATCATTCTCTACAAAAAAATGAACGTTATGATTATGCCAGCTTATTTAAAAACTATACGGGTTTAAATGCCTTAGTTTTTTCTTACGAAGATTATTGCGCTTATGCGATTGCCAATAATATTGCCGAAGCCATTACTATTTGTGAACATAATCATCCCTTATGGTTGGATTTTATTTTTAGCCATCAAGTGCAACCCTTTTTAGGGCAAAACAGTTTATGTTTAGTGTATGGCTATCCTGCTTGCCAATCGTCATTAGCACGATTAAATGCTGATAATTCACTGATTACCGACAGAGTTGAAATTTTTATTAATGGCATAGAATGTGGTAATGGCTTTTATGAATTAAGCGATGCCGATGAACAACAACAACGTTTTGAAAAAGAAAGTTTATTTAGACAAAAAATGGACTTAGCCCCCGTTAAACCTGACACGCGACTCATTGCCGCCTTGCAAGCAGGTTTGCCCGATTGTGCGGGCATAGCTATTGGTTTAGATAGACTATTAATGTTATTAACTAACCATGCTAAGATTGAACAGGTACTCAGTTTTGCGATAAGTCGAGCTTGACTTAATCAACGCAAGCACTGTGTTATAATCCTTCCATAAACTAAAATCACTAGCCTTTTCCATGAAAGCAAAACTTTTGTCCCGCTTATTATTATCCAGTGTGCTTGCTTGCCCACTCGCACACGGTGCTGAAGAATTTATTGTTAAAGATATTCAGGTTAAAGGTTTGCAACGTATTTCTTTAGGCACAGTCTTTAATTATTTACCTGTTAATGTCGGTGAAAAATTCTCTTTAGATAATGCCGCCCCTGCCATTCGAGCTTTATTTAAAACTGGATTTTTTAAAGATATTCAATTAGACCGTGATGGTTCAACTTTGGTGGTTACCGTATCAGAACGTGCTTCTATTGCCAATATTACCTTTGAAGGCAATAAAGAATTAAGTAAAGAAGATTTAAAAAAGGCTTTAGATAAAATTGGTTTGTCGGAAGGTAAAGTATTTGATAAACAAATTTTAGATAAAGTCGAACAAGAATTAAGTCGTCAATATATGAGTCATGGTAAATATGGCTTAAGAATAAAAACTGAAGTGGGTAATTTAACCCGCAATCGTGTCGGTATTAAAATTACTATTTCTGAAGGACGCGTTGCTAAAATTAAACAAATCAATGTTGTCGGCAATAATGCTTTTGATGATGAGACTTTATTAAAACAATTAGAATTAAGCACTTCAACCTTTTTATCGTTTTATACTAAAAACGATCAATACTCTAAACAAAAATTATCGGCTGATTTAGAAACGCTGCGTTCTTATTATTTAGACAGAGGCTATATTAATTTTTCTATTGAATCCACTCAAGTTGCCATTACCCCTGATAAACAAGATATTTATATTACTATAAATTTAAAAGAAGGCGCGGTTTATACTTTAGAAAAAGTAAAGCTGGCGGGTAATTTAATTGTCGCACCCGATGAATTAATTAAACGTGTAACCGTAGGCCCTGAAGAAATCTTTTCACGCAAAAATGCCACTGAAACTCAAAAAGCCATTCAAGATAGATTAGGTGATGAGGGTTATGCTTTTGCTAACGTGAATATGATTCCCGATATTAATGAAGCTAAAAAAACCGTGGATATGACTTTCTTTATCGATCCAGGTAAACGGGTTTATGTGCATCATATTAATACTGCGGGTAATACTAAAACGCGTGATGAGGTTATTCGTCGTGAAATGCGCCAAATGGAATCGAGTTGGGCTTCGAGTTCTAAAATTGAACGCTCTAAAACCCGTTTGGAACGTTTGGGTTATTTTGAATCAGTCAATGTTGAAACCCCCCCTGTTGCAGGGGCTGACGATCAAATTGATGTCAATTATGCTATTACTGAAAAAGCATCGGGTAATTTATCGGCAGGGGCTGGCTTTTCACAAACCCAAGGTTTAATGTTAAATGCTAATTTGTCGCAAGATAACGTTTTTGGTTCGGGCAAACGCGTCAACTTAGCCTTTAATAATAGTGATTATATGACCAGTTATCAATTTGGTTTTTATAATCCTTATTTTACCACCGATGGTATTAGTCAAGGTTATAACGTGGGTTATACTAAACGTAATGCAGGACAAATTAATATTGCTAGTTATTTAACGAATACCATTAACGGTGGCATTAACTTTGGCATTCCATTAAACGAATTTGATTCTTTACGTTTTGATTTTGATGTTAAATATACCGATTTGCAACCATCGAGTTATTCTTCAAATAAAATTAAAGATTTTATTAGGCAATATCAAGACAATAATCCCTTTATAACCTTTGCGCCTGCTATTGGCTGGACACACGATACTTTGAATAGAGCTTTATTTCCCAGTAAAGGCGGTCAACAACGTTTTTCTGCTTTAATTACCGTACCAGGTAGTGATTTAACTTATTATAAAGTCGCTTATAAACAGCAAATGTATTTCCCTATTTCTAAAGATTTTACTTTTAGATTACAAGGTGAAGCGGCTTATGGTGGTGGTTATGGTTCAACAGATAAATTACCATTTTTTGAAAACTATTTTGGCGGTGGTACGGGTTCTGTGCGTGGGTATCGTAATAATACCTTGGGTTATAAAGACCGTTTAGTAGATTCTAATGACAATTATATTCAATCCTATCCTTTGGGTGGCTCTAGCAAGTTAATTGGTAATGCAGAATTATTTTTCCCAGTACCGTTTTTGAGCGAAGTAAAATCGGTACGTTTGAGTGCATTTCTTGACGCGGGACGTATCGGTAATCAGTTTTCTGTGAATAATATGAAATATTCAGCGGGAATTTCAGGTGAATGGTTATCTCCTTTTGGTGCATTATCTATCAGCTATGCAATACCATTAAATGCTCAAGGTAATACGATAAAATCACCTTACAAAAATAGTAAAGGGGTTCTCGTTACTGATGAAATTATTCAAGGCGATCAAGAGCAAGCTTTCCAATTCAATTTTGGACAAAATTTCTAACACAAGACGTTTTAGTTTGCGGGGCTTATCCCCTATAATCTAACGCCTACATCCCTTACTACTAACAAATTACTCATCGGAGATTAATTTAACAATGAAAACAAAAATTGCTTTATTTTTAGGGCTGTTACTAACTAGCACTGCCACTTTTTCTGCTGATTTAAAAATTGGTTTTGTCAATATCCCTTCGGTATTAGAAAAAGCACCTCAAGCCGAAAAAGCCAAAAAACGCCTAGAACAAAAATTTTCACCTCGCGATAAACAATTAGTGGCGCAACAAAAAGAAATTCAAACCTTAGAAGAAAAAATGACCCGTGACGGGGCAGTGATGGGCGAAACTGAACGTGCGGACTTAGAACGTGATATTCTGGGCAAAAAACGTGATGCAAAACGTTCACAACAAGAGTTTAGCGAAGATTTTAATGCTAGCCGCAACGAAGAATTAGGTAAATTGCAGCGTCGTATTGTTGAAGCGATTCGCGCCATTGCCAAAGATCAAAATTTTGATTTACTGCTCACCGACGGGGTGATTTATGCCAGTGAACAAATCGACATCACCAATCAAGTGCAACAAAAACTGTCAACCATGCCTGAATAAAGCGACAATACCTGTTTGATGTAAGCGTATTGTCAACACCGATTTTAATTCCACAGTGAAGCACTCTAAAGCCATGTCTATTACCTTAGATATTTTACAAATCCAAGCCTTTTTACCCCATCGATACCCTTTTCTACTGATAGATAAGGTTATTGAGTGCAAACCAGGCGTTAGGCTATTAGGGGTGAAAAATGTTACCTATAATGAGCCATTCTTTCAAGGACACTTTCCTCAAAAGCCCATCATGCCGGGGGTATTGATTTTAGAAGCTCTCGCGCAGGCCACAGGTTTGCTTGCCTCAGAAACCGCGCCTGACGAATTAAGCGGCATGATTTATTATTTGGTAGGCATTGATAAAGCCAAATTTAAACGCCCCGTCGTTCCTGGGGATCAATTGATACTTGAAGCCAAGTTTCTTAAAAGTAAGCGCAATATTTGGGCGTTTGAATGTCGTGCTGAAGTTGATGGTGAATTTGTTGCCAGTGCGGAAATTAGATGTGCTGCGGTGGTGGATTAGCCTTGATTGATTCAACTGCCATCATTCATCCCCGCGCCGAATTAGTGCAAGGTGTCAGCGTAGGTCCTTTCTCAGTGATTGGCGCGGATGTGAGCATTGATACAGGAACAGTAATAGGCTCTCATGTTGTCATCAAAGGTCCTACGCGTATTGGCAAGGATAATCACGTTTATTCATTTGCCTCCATTGGCGAAGACCCGCAAGACAAAAAATACGCCAATGAAGTGACTCGACTCGAAATCGGCGACCGAAATACCATTCGTGAATTTAGCTCGTTGCACCGTGGCACGCAACAAGATCAAGGGGTGACTAGTATAGGCAATGATAATTTATTTATGGCCTATACCCATGTTGCCCACGATTGTATTATTGGCGATCATGTCATTATGGCAAACGGGGCATCACTTGCAGGTCATGTGCGCTTGCAAAGTCACGCCATTTTGGGTGGTTTTACCTTAGTACATCAATTCACCCAAATTGGTCAATACAGCTTCTCGGCAATGGGCAGTGCGATTACCCAAGATATTCCACCGTTTGTGATGGTAGGTGGTAGGCCGACTCGTCCACACGGTATTAATTCGGTTGGCATGGAACGTAATAAAATTTCTGCCGAAGATATTCGTCTAGTGCGTAAAGCCTATAAGATTATTTATAAAATGAATCTTCGCTTAGATGAGGCGATTGTACAGTTAGAAGAGCTTGCAGGTGATAGTCAAGAACTACTTAGTATGATTCATTTTTTGCGCAATGTTAGCCGTGGCTTGTTACGTTAAGCCGATACTGTTGGTATGAATGACGATTTCCTAACACAGCTGACCGCCTATCGTTATATTGCAGGGGTTGATGAAGCAGGGCGTGGCCCTTGGGCAGGCCCTGTGGTGGCGGCGGCTGTTATCTTAAATCCTGAACGACCCATTGCAGGTTTGGCCGATTCTAAAAAACTCAGTGAAAAGCAACGCGATAAGCTAGCAATCATTATTCAACAACAGGCACTGAGTTGGGCAATCGCTGAGGCGAGTGTTGCTGAAATCGATACTTTGAATATTTTGCAGGCGACTTTTTTAGCCATGCAACGTGCGATTGAAAGCTTAAGCCTACCACCTGACTATGTGCTAATCGACGGCAATGGTCTACCTAAACTCACCTGCCCCGCGCAAGCCATTATCAAAGGCGATAGTAAAATTCCTGCCATTAGTGCCGCTTCAATTTTAGCTAAAGTGGCGCGTGATAACATCATGATTGACTATCATAAACAGTACCCACAATTTGCCTTTGATCAACACAAAGGCTATGGTACTCGTCAACATAGTGCTGAATTACAACAATACGGTTGTTTAGCTATTCATCGCCAAAGCTTTAAACCCATAAAAGCAATACTTAATGTGACATAATTACTGCTCAATCACCCTTGTTTTTCAGAAATCACAACACATAACATAATTGTTGCCACGCGTTTAATGTGGATTATCGTTTTAAATACTCTATTGCGCGCCCCAACAAGCTCCACTTAAGGGGCTTGTTTTTTATTCATAGGAAGCCTTTTTATGCGTCTACCCCCAACCGAACTCGCTCAAACCATTCGCCTATGTCGCGATTCTTTTCAGTCAGCTGCGATTTTTAGCTTATTTATTAATTTGCTGATGTTGTTACCTGCTATCTATATGATGCAAGTTTATGACCGCGTATTAGGCAGTAACAGCATTTCTACTTTGATGATGTTGACCTTATTAGCCATTGGCTTGTTCTCTTTGTTGGGCGCATTAGAATGGATTCGTTCACAAATTTTAATTCGTGTCAGTGCGCGTTTTGATGTCTTACTCAATGAACGTTTGTATAAAGTGTTATTTCGCCAAGCTTTAGTGAGCGGTGGCAAAACCAGTGCGCAACCTTTGAGTGATTTATTAGTATTACGCCAATTTTTAACAGGCAATGGCTTGTTTGCTTTTTTTGACGCGCCTTGGCTACCGATTTATATCGGTTTGCTGTTTTTGTTTCATTACACCTTTGGTATTGTGGCAATCATTTCAGCCATCATCTTGATTTTATTAGCTGTATGGAATGAACGAGCTACCCACGATGACATGGAAAAAGCTAATAAAGTCTCAGTGGAAAGTGCTAACGTGACCGCGCGTAATTTGCGCAATGCTGAAGTGGTTCACGCTTTGGGCATGTTGCCTGATTTAATGGCACGTTGGAAAGAAAAACAACAAAATTTGATTATGCTACAAGCCCTTGCTAGTGAAAAAGCAGGTTTAATTGCAGCATTGTCAAAAACTTATCGTGTGACTATTCAATCGTTAGTATTAGGTTTAGGTGCGTGGCTGGCTATTGAAAAACAAATCAGCCCTGGTTTGATGATTGGCGGTTCGATTCTATTAGGTAGAGCCTTAGCCCCTATCGATTTAATGATTGGTAGCTGGAAACAATTTTTATCAGCGCGTACCGCTTACGATAGATTAAATAAATTATTAGCGCAGTTTCCTGTAGAAGCTGAACGGATGCCCTTGCCTGCACCTAAAGGTATTATTCGCGCCGAACAAGCCGTAGTCGCGCCACCGGGGGCAAAAGTTGCGGTATTGAAAGGTTTGAACTTTACTATTGAAGCGGGTAGTTTTGTTGCCTTAATTGGCGCGAGTGCTTCGGGTAAATCAACGCTAGCACGCGCTTTGCTGGGCATTTGGACAGTTAATAATGGTTCAATTCGCTTAGATGGCGCGGATGTGGGGCAATTTGATAGAGCCTTAATTGGTCAGCATATTGGCTATCTGCCCCAAGACATTGAATTATTTGACGGTACCATTGCAGAAAACATCGCCCGTTTTGGTGAGGTCGATGCCAATAAAGTGGTGGATGCGGCCATCGCGGCGGGGGTTCATGACATGATTTTGCATCTACCCCAAGGTTATGACACTGAAATCGGTGGTACAGGTGGCGTATTATCAGCAGGACAACGTCAACGCGTAGGTCTGGCGCGGGCTTTATACGGTGATCCTGTGTTAATTGTCTTAGATGAACCCAATTCCAATCTCGATGAACAAGGCGAACAAGCTTTGGCTAAAGCCTTGTTTGCTGTTAAACAACGCGGTTGCACTGTGATTGTTATTACTCACCGTGTCGGTATTTTGAGCTTAGTTGATAGAATTATGGTGTTAAACGAAGGTTTATTAGCACTCGATGGCCCGCGTGATGAAGTGTTGGCAAAACTAAACCAACGTGCCGCCCCTGCGCAAGGAGCAAAATAATGAGTTTATTAAAGAAAAAACAAAATGCTGCCAAAGAATTAGATATTAATCGCTTTGCCAACGACAAACCGATTCGGCATTTAGGTTATGCTTTAGTATTAATCGTTTTTGGCGGTTTTGGTGCGTGGTCTGCTTTTGCACCGTTAGGCAGTGCCGCACTCGCTCCGGGTAGTGTTACCGTGGAAGGTTATCGTAAAACTGTACAGCATTTAGAAGGCGGCATTGTTAAAGCCATTCATGTGCGTGATGGTGATACCGTAACTAAAGGTCAAATTTTAGTTGAATTAGAAGATACCTCTTCTCGCGCTCAATTGGAAACTCTGCGCGGACAATTATATTCAGCCTTCGCGCGTGAAGCGCGTTTAACCGCAGAACGTGATGGTAAAACCACTGTTACTTTTCCTGAATTATTAGTTAAATCCAGTCTGCATGACCCCAGAGCCGCTGAAGATATGCGTGTTCAAGAACAAGCCTTTAAAGTGCGCAAACATGCGCGTGATGGTGAAATGTTTATCTTTAAAGAACAGCACCAACAATTACTCGCTAAAATTCAAGGCATTAAATCGCAACAAGCCAGTCGTAATAATTTAGCTTCATCTTTAAGCAAAGATTTAACCGACTTTCGCGCTATGCTCAAAGAAGGTTATGTTGAAAAACAAAAAGTTACAGAATTAGAACGCCGTTTGTCAGAGGCGCAAGGTGATGAAGGTGATTTCACTGCCAATATTGCCACTGCACAAAATCAAATTAGCGAAATTGCTTTAAAAATTCTACAAATTGAAAAAGATTTTCAACGCGAAGTAGTCGACGAATTGAGTAAAGTACAATCTGAATTATCAGAATTGCGCGAAAAAACCCAATGGTTAGAAGATACCGTAGAACGTACCATCATTAAAGCACCCGAGTCTGGCATGGTGTTGGGATTGGCCGTTCATAACTTAGGGACTGTAATCGCGCCAGGTGGGCATATTTTAGACCTCGTACCGCAAAAAGAAGCCTTGGTTATTGAAGCGCAAGTGTCACCTATGGATATTGACCGTGTGCATATTGGGCAAACCACGCAAATTCGCTTTAGTGCTTTCAAAAGTGCTAAAACTCCAAAAGTGGAAGGCAAGTTATTAACCTTATCGGCTGATCGTTTAACTGATGAAAAAAATCAAGTCAGTTATTATTTAGCGCGAGTCTCAGTGGATAAAGAAGGTTTGGTTGAATTGGAAAAACGCGGTTTGATTTTAATGCCTGGTATGCCCGCTGAGGTATTGATTAACACAGGGGATAGAACTTTCCTTGAATATATTGTGCAACCGCTAACCAATATATTTGCTCGCTCTTTAATTGAGGATTAATCATGTCTTTAATCATAAAAACGCCTCAATTTAAAATGCGTACTCTGGGTGCTTTAATAGCAGTCTGTTTGAGTCAAACAGCCAGTGCCGATGATTTATTAAGCCTCTATCAACGCGCTTTATTTTCATCACCTGAATTGCAAGGCAGTCAATTTGCAGTCGATATTGCCAAAGCGCAACAAGATCAAAGCTTTGGTAAATTATTGCCCCAAGTGGTATTGACGGGTAACTATTCACAAAACCGCTACCATACCCAAGGCAGAACCTTAACAAATGGCTTAAAAAGCCCAGATACGGTTAGCACTTACCCCGGTGAACGCGCTACCGTTAGCTTTAGACAGCCTTTGTTTGATTTACAAGCTTATTTGTTAATGAAAAGTCAAAAAACCAAAACGGAGGCAAGTGAACAAGAATTAGCGGCGGCGCATCAAAAATTAATTGATGATTTAGTCGAGCGTTACACTGATGCTTTAGAAGCGATTGATAAGCATGAAATTATTGAAGCTGAACTAAAATCAAATGAAAAACAACTTGCTAGAGTGACGGCTATGCAGGCGCGGCAAATGGCAATGATTACCGATATGTATGAATTGCAGGCGCGGGTTGAAACCTTGCGTACTAGCTTGCTTGACAGTGACAACGAAGCGCGAGTAGCACTCGAAAAACTGCGTGAATTAACAGGTGATGCGGTCACTCATATTCAACCCGCCCGCTTAGATGTTAATCAACCCAAACCCGAAGGCGTGATTGATACTTGGGTGCAACAAGCAGGACAAATTAATCCTGAATTATTAAGCTTGAAAAAAACCGTAGAAGCCACTCGTCAAAGTATTTCTGGCTATAAAGCCGCGCATTTGCCCCGCGTTGAATTGCAATTAAACGGCACTTACAGTAATACCACCATCTACAATCTGCAAAGTGGCGGTACGTTTGATGTGGGTAGTGCCGCTGTTGAAGCCACTATGCCAATTTACAGCGGCGGCATTACCAGTGCGCAAACGCGTGAAGCTGAGGCAAGAAAACGTTACAGTGAAGCGCAATTAGAAAAAAAATTACGCGAATTAGAAAACCTAACCAGAGCGGCTTATTTGGATATGAACAGCTCACCTGTGCGAACACAAGCCTCTGACAGACAATTAACTGCCAGTGAAAAATCCAGAGATGCCATGCAAAAAGGCTATGAATTAGGCGTGGTGACTATTGTTGATTTGCTGGAATCAGAAAAAAACTTGTCGGATGCGCGTAAAGCGCAACGCATGGCACGTTATCGCTATTTTAAAGCCCGTGCCGCTTTGCTCAATCAAGCGGGTCGTTTAGATGTAGAAGAATTGGCGAGAATGAATCAATGGTTAGTGGCGCAAAAACCTGCTTTGCCCCCAGTAGCACCAACACAGCCCAAGCCAGAAATTAAAGCAAGCACCGATAAGCCCGCGCCTACCAAAGATTCAGAGGCTAAAGCCGTCCCTACGGCAGATATTACAAGCAAAGAAGTAAAACCTTAAGACAATGATTATATTAAAGGGATGAGGTATTCATCCCTTTAATTATCGTGCAAATTATTCTCGCTTAAAGCACAATTCTTAAAATTCCCATGCGTTTAATCAGAGGCTTGACCCATACGCCGCCCTTTAAAAACGGTTGCGTGTTGACTATCGGTAATTTTGACGGGGTGCATTGTGGGCATCAAGGCATTATTAAAAAACTCGCTCAGCGCGGCGAAGCCTTACATTTGCCTGTAGTGGTGATGATTTTTGAACCACAACCTTTGGAATATTTTCTCAAAGACAATGAGCCAGCGCGTTTAAGTACCCTGCGTGATAAAGCCATACACTTAGCACAACTTCCTGTTGATACCATTGTTGTAGTCAAATTTAATCGCCAATTTGCCAACTGCACCGCTGAGCAGTTCATCGATGAAATTTTGCTAAAAACCTTAAATGTTAAACATTTAGTGATTGGTGATGACTTTCATTTTGGCAAAGCACGAACGGGTACAACGGCGTTGCTTAGAGAAAAAGGCAAACAACAGGGTTTTAGCGTTGAAGATACAGGTTCATTTCAAATTGAAGGTTTGCGCGTGAGTAGCACCCTGATTCGAGATGCCTTAAATACTGGTGATTTAGCACAAGCTAAACGCTTATTAGGACGTGATTATTCTATTTGTGGACGGGTCGCACACGGCGATAAACGTGGCAGAGTTTTAGGATTTCCGACCGCCAATATTAAATTATTCCGCAAAAACACCCCCATTAATGGCGTATTTGCCGTAACCATGACAGGTATAGACGGTTTAACACTGCAAGGCATAGCCAATGTCGGTACACGCCCAACCATTGATGGCAGTTCTAAAGTCATACTCGAAACCCATCTCTTTAATTTTCATAAAGAAATTTACGGATATTATGTTGAAGTCCATTTTCAACAAAAAATCCGCGATGAAATGCGCTTTGCTTCTTTGGCACAATTACAAACCCAGATTAGTAATGATGTCACCACAGCTCAAGCTATTTTTGCCATTACTTCATGAATTACGCCACCGTACCTTAAGCAAAAATTTACGCCACTATGCAGGCAATAGCTTATGGTCTTGAGCCATAGCGTAGACTGTTTCTTGCCGATAAAACGAAAACGCAAGACCTATCCGCTTTTAAAAAACCGATAGCTCTACTAGCAACAATTGTTTAGCGACACTTAATTTATAATGAAACGATCTTTTCTTTTTCTGCAAGGTGTTTGTTCACCGTTTTTTACGCGACTCGCTGATGTCTTGCAAGCGCAAGGTCATAGCGTTCATAAAATTAATTTTACTGTGGGTGATGTGCTGTATTGGCTACCTCGCCCAGCCGAGTATTTTCGAGGTAATTTAAATGAGCTGCCCGATTTTATAGCCACTGTTTGGGAAAAATATGGTATTACCGACCAAGTATTATTTGGCGATTGTAGACCCGTGCATCAAAGCGCGGTTAATCGCGCTGAGCAGTTTGGTATTCGTACCCATGTATTTGAAGAAGGTTATTTTCGTCCGCATTGGATAACCTTAGAACGTGAAGGAGTCAACGGACATTCCTTATTACCCAGAGACCCTGATTGGTTTGCTCAAGTGGGCAAGCGCATTCCTAATCCTGTCAAACCCCAAGCCTTTCGCTCTCCTTTTTATATTCGAGCCTTTCATGATGTGCTGTATAACTTTGCGGGACTGAGCAATTGTTTGTTTTTTCCGCATTATCAAAGTCATGTGCCTTACTGGGCATTTCTTGAATATGCCGCCTATATTCGCCGCTTTATATTAATTAAGTTGCGTGAAAATAAAGACAGTCACTATATTTCTTGGGTCTTGAACGACAACACGCCTTTTTATGTATTACCGCTACAGCTTGGTAGTGATGCGCAAATTCGCCAACATTCACGTTTTGCAGACATGAGAGAAGTCATAGAAGAAGTGCTACAGTCTTTTGCTTTACATGCCCCTACGAATAGTCGTTTAGTGATTAAAAATCATCCGCTAGACGCTGGTTTGATTAATTATCGAAAAATTATTAATCGATTGGCGCGTCAATTTAATTTAACAGGGCGCGTTTTTTATTTGAAATCGGGAGATTTGAACGCCTTGTTAAAAAAGGCGGCAGGGACAGTGACGGTTAATAGCACTGTAGGTGGACTTGCTTTAAGCTTGGGTTGTCCGACTATTGCTTTAAGTGATGCTATTTACAATCTACCTAATTTAACTTTTCAAGGTCGGCTAGATGATTTTTGGCATCATGCCACGCCACCTGATGCTGAATTATTTCGCTGTTTTCGTAATGCAGTCATTCACAGCACCCAACTCAATGGCGGTTTTTATTGTAAAACGGGGATTAATCTAGCGGTTAGTCAAGCAGTGGCAGTATTGACCGCTGAGCAATCGCCTTTGGAAAAATTACTAGATTTAAAACTGTAGAGACGTTGCAGGGCAACTTTAATATGTAGGGGCGAATTCATTCGCCCCTACAATTATTTAAGCAAACGGATGTTCTAATACGATAGTTTCATCTCTATCAGGGCCGGTAGAAATAATAGTGACTTTCACGCCTACTAATTCTTCAAGACGGGCAATATAGGCTTTGGCATTTTCAGGTAATGCTTCAACCGATTTTATCCCCGCAGAACTCTCCCAACCTGCCATGTATTCAATCACAGGCTCACATTGGGCATAAGCATCTGCACCTAAAGGCGCAATCGTGGTCTCTTCACCATTAATGCGATAAGCAGTACAGATACCAATTTTTTCTAAACCATCCAAGACATCAAGTTTAGTTAAGCAAATCCCACTTAAGCTGTTCATTTGCGCAGACTTACGCATAGACACGGCATCAAACCAACCGCAACGGCGTTTACGTCCTGTAGTCGCACCTACTTCAAAGCCCTTAACGCTTAGATGTTCGCCATTTTCATCAAATAATTCACTAGGAAACGGGCCATTACCCACACGCGTCGAATACGCTTTAGTAATACCTAAAACATAATCTAAATCCAAAGGCCCTAAACCACTGCCTGTTGCTGCGCCACCTGCGGTGGTACTCGATGAGGTTACATAAGGGAACGTGCCATGATCGATGTCTAGCAATGCCCCTTGCGCCCCTTCTAATAATAAATTACTGCCAGCGGCTTGATGTTGATATAACACTTCACTGACATCGGTTAGCATGGGTTTAACTAATTCACCCAAACGCAAGGTATCGGCTAAGACGGTTTCATAATCTACCGCTTCAGCTTTATAGTAATTGACCAGCATAAAGTTATGATAATCAACTAGTTCTTTGAGTTTTTCAGCAAAACTTGCAGGATTTAATAAATCACCCGCCCGTAGACCTCTACGACCAACCTTATCTTCATAAGCAGGGCCTATGCCGCGTCCTGTTGTACCAATGGCTTTACTGCCACGCGCCAGTTCTCTGGCTTTATCGATGGCAATATGCACAGGCAAAATCAAAGCGCAAGCTTCGCTAATTAATAAGCGGTCGCGCAAGCTAATACCTGCTTGTTCTAACACTTCGATTTCAGCAAGCAAAGCTTCTAGTGATAACACCACGCCATTACCAATTAAACACTGCATATTATCGTGCAGAATACCTGAGGGTATCAGGTGCAACACGGTTTTTTTACCGCCAACGACTAGCGTATGGCCTGCATTATGTCCGCCTTGAAAACGTACTACGGCGTGTGCTTGTTCGGTTAATAAATCAACCAATTTACCTTTACCTTCATCACCCCATTGTGACCCGATAACGACTACATTTTTTCCCATAATAATTGATTCCAAAGCTAAAGCTTAAGCTAAGGCTGTGACCAGCCATTGTTGTTGATGTAATTCTAATTGCGCATTGCAAGCCAAATCTGCCGCGCCGCCTGTTTGCCCTGCGAGTTGTTCTACTACGCTATGTCCTTGTGCGCGTAAGACTCTAATGGTTTCAGCCAAACTGACATCGGCTGGCGCGTAAGGCGCGAAAATACGTTCACGCGGGGTATTAAATGCGCTGTTGTGTTTGCTTAATGCTGACAACACTTTTAAATCAGCACTAAAACCTGTCGCAGGTCGCGCCCGTCCAAATGCCGCACCGATGTTGTCATAACGACCGCCTCTAGCGATTTCTCTACCCACTGTGGGAATAAACGCGGCAAATACTACGCCTGTGTGGTAATGATAACCGCGCAATTCCGCTAAATCGAAACTAATAGTCAAATGTGGAAAACGTGCGCTTAAATTATTAGCAATCTCAGTTAAATCCGCTAAGGCTTGTTTGACTGATTCGTTAGCCTCAGCAAATAAGACACTGGCTTGGCTTAAGACCTCTTTAGCACCGTTTAACTCAATTAGTTTTAATAACTGCTCTGTTAAATGGGCTTCTAATTGATAGCTATGCAATAAATCCTGTAATTCATGTTTGGCTTTGCGTTGCAACACTTCAAATAATTGGCTTTCTTGCAACGGGTTTAAACCTGCTTGTGCCACTAAGGCGCGATAAATGCCAACATGACCTAAATCTAAATGCACCTGTTCTAAGCTTGTTAAGCTAAGCATTTCTAGCATTAAACGAATCACTTCAACATCACTATCACTGCCAGAATGGCCGTATAATTCCGCGCCGATTTGCATAGGGCTACGCGTTTTTTCTAAAGGGTCGCCGCGTGTATGTAACACCGTACCCACATAACAAAGCCGATTAGGCGCGTCATGCTTGAGATGATGGGCATCAATACGCGCCACTTGCGGGGTCATATCGGCGCGTATGCCTAGCAGTTCACCGCTAATCTGGTCGGTGAGTTTGAAGGTTTGCAAATCTAAATCATGTCCTGAACCGATTAATAGCGAATCTAAAAAATCGATAAACGGCGGGATGACTAACGCATAACCCCAGCATTCAAAGGTTTGCAAGAGTTTAGCGCGTAGACGTTCTAAGTGTTTGGCATCATCGGGCAAGGTTTCTTCAATGCCTTCGGGCAGTAGCCACAAGTTTTTTTGCTGCATAAGGTTTCGCTCAAAGAAAACGCCCCAGTGATAAAGTGGAGCGTTTAAGATACTATTAAATTATTGCAATTATTGTAACAATATTTAGTGATAACTCAGAATTTTTTATTGTTAATTAATTTAATGAATAGAGTTATTAAAAACAAATAACTTGTCAATTATAATATTTGACGTTAAATTATAAGTGTTTTTTATCAATTATTAGGAGTTTTCAATGTCTAAAAAAATCGCTTACGCTTGTTTATTACCTTTGTTAGTATTATCAGGTTCGGTATTGGCAGCTAATCCTTTACTTGAAGTGCGTACTGCATCTGCCTCAATACCTGCTGATGGCTATAGTAATAATTGTACTTTATATGATAATGGACAAGTCATCATTAATCACACTGTTTCTTTATTTAATTTGCCAAACACCTTGTCTGCAAAAGAAGTTAAAACCTTAAAAATAAGTGCTAAAGATATTAAAGCGGTTATTAATGAAGCCGCTATGGGTAATATCACAGGTATGCCTTTAGTAGGTGGCATGACTTATCAATATGTTGCTTATCAAAAACAAGCTGATAAATCACAAAAAGAAATCTTCTTATTGGATAAAGCTCCAGCAGTTAGTTTTGTGAATGATTCAGCGGTAGTCGCGCCATTAGTGAGTTTTATAGATGGCGTATGTGGTGATATAACAAACGCTCAATAAACGTTTGTTATTTAGTTATTCAAAAGGTTTTACCCGTTTTAGATTAATTACTAAAAATATTAAAACTGTAGGGGCAAAACACAATTGCCCTTTGATAATAATCGTTTATTATTAAGGGCAAATAGGATTCGCCCCTACATTAATAAACTTTGCGTAACTTCAGATAGTAATTAAGTGATTTTGAAAACTCTGTAATCTAATAAATTATTACAGCTATTATTAAAAAACCTGCTAGCGATTAATCGCTAGCAGGTTTTTTTTATTTCTGCTTTTTAAGATATTGAAAGAAATCCGATTCAGCATCTAATACTAAAGTGCTAGAACTAGAGAACGTCTTTTTATACGCATTTAAACTACGATAAAACGTAAAAAACTCAGCATTTTGACTATAGGCTTGCGCGTAAATATCAGCCGCGGTTGCATCACCTTCACCGCGTAATTTTTCTGCATCACGAAACGCATTGGCTAAAGTGACCACGCGTTGTCTATCTGCATCAGCGCGAATTCTTTCCGCTTGTTCCGCGCCTTGTGAACGGAATTCACTGGCAACACGTTCGCGCTCAGCTTCCATACGTCTAAATACTGAACTGCTCACTTCATCGGGCAAATCAATACGCATCACCTGCACATCGATAATTTCCATGCCCAAAGGCGCGGCAAGTGGTTTGGAGTTTTTGATTAAAATATCACGAATAGCACTACGGTCAGTAGAGACGAGTTGTGAAATACTGCGTTTGCCAAATTCACTTCTAAAAGCATCTTTGATAATTTGATCGAGGCGTAAATTCGCTTGGTTCACATCACCTGCTACGGTGGTGTAAAAAGTGGCTACATTACCAATACGCCATTTCACAAATGAATCCACAATCACGTTTTTCTTTTCAGCGGTTAAAAAACGCTCAGGTTCTGAGTCCATGGTTTGAATTCGCGCATCAAAACGTTTTACGTTATTAACGATAGGCCATTTGACATGCAAACCGGGGGCGTAATCGTCTTTAACAATTTCACCTAAACGGAATTTAATGGCTTTTTCAGTTTCATTGACGGTGAATAAACTCATCGCGCTAATTAGCATCACACTACCGAGCGCGAGTAATACTTTATTAAATAAGCTCATTAGCGTCCCCTCTCATCACGACCGCGTATGGTTGATAAATGTTCGCTACTGGGCGGATGCGTAACCACCGCCTGTGGCGTAGACGGTTCAATGCTACTGCTAAGCGGGGCGTTATTAATGCTTTGCTGAGTTGCCGCTTGAGTGGCCATTAATTTATCTAAGGGTAGATACATCATATTGTTACCGTTTTTGACATCAATCATCACGGTATTGGTTTGACTGAGTACGCTTTCCATGGTTTCGATGTAAATACGTTGACGCGTCACTTCAGGAGCTTTGGTGTATTCGGTTAATAATTTGCTAAAACGGGCAGTTTCACCTTGCGCTTGGGCAATCACTTGTTCTTTATAACCTTCAGCTTCTTGTAGCTTTCTAGCCGCCGCGCCGCGTGCTTTAGGGACAACATCATTAGAATACGCTTGGGCTTCGTTGATTAAACGTTGCTGATCTTCGCGGGCTTTAATGGCATCTTCAAAGGCGTTTTGGACTTGTTCGGGCGGTTGCGCGTCTTGTAAATTAACGCTAGTGATTTGAACGCCTGAATGATAATTATCCATTACTTCTTGAATTTCCTTTTTGATAAGCATCACAATTTCACTGCGACCTTCGGTTAGCACATAATCCATTTTGCTACCGCCCACCACGCCGCGTTGCGCACTTTGGGTGACTTGTTCTAAGGTGGCGGCAGGATTGGCAACACTAAAAATAAAATCTTTAGCATCTTTAACTTGATACTGCACCGCTAAACGCACATCGACATAGTTTTCGTCTTTGGTAAGCATTAACGATTCTTTAGGAACTGCGCCTGTTAATTGACCGTTGCCAACACTGCGATAACCGATTTCAATAAAACGTTGTTGTTTTACATTGACCACGGTGACTTGTTCAATCGGTGCGGGTATATGCCAGTTTAAACCCGATTGCGTAGTGGCAAGGTATTTGCCAAAACGGGTTTCAACGCCGTTATTACCTTCGTCAACAATATAAAAGCCACTAAGCCCCCATAAAATTGTCGCGCCACCTAGGAGAAATCCTAAGCTTTTTAGTGAATTGGAAGAATTATCACCGCCATTATTGGAGGGTTCACTTCCAAAAAACTTTTTGATTTTTTCTTGCAATAAACGCATGGCTTCATCTAAATCAGGTGGTCCTTTTGAATCACCTCCACCGCTCCACGGGTCTTTTTTATCCCCGCCCGGCTCATTCCACGACATAGTTTGCTCCATTTGAATGACTTTGAACTGTTATGAATATCTCTAACGAGATGCTTTAAGACATGAATCGTCTTAGGTTTGAATGAATGCACTAGGGCTATTCTAACGTAAATGAGCTAATTTTTCTTAGCTAACGCGAGTCGATAAAGAAAACAGGTTATTTAAGTTATTAAACTTAAAATAGCGACTTTACTTGCAATACTGTACGCCATCTTTGGCTTCTGGCAATTCTCATAACTAAAGAACAGTAGTGCCTCAAATCGGAGTTCAAACCTAGGTTTGAACTCCAACTAAAAGAGCGTTTTGTTAAACCTACTCTTTTGAGACGCTACCTAAATAACTAAACTATTTGATTGTCCAAAGCTTGGCACTGCTTTGGTCTCTACTAAAATTTGGACATAAAAATAGGCGATAAAATCGCCCATTTTAGTTAAGTCCATTTAATAACTATCCCAACTACTGCGTCTGCGCCAACTGAGTTTAGGTAATATAAAACCTAAAACCACACCCAGTAAGGCCAATATACCGCCATATAAAAACCAATCTTGATGGGTAGTATCTTTTAAAGCTTGGTTTTCTAATTTTAATTGTTGCAATTCACGTTCAACATTAACCACTCTTTCTTGTAATTCATCACGTTCATTTTTTAATTGCACTGACGCGCCAGCGGTTTTCTTTAATTCATTTAATTCTTTGCTGAGTTTATCACGCTCACTCGCTAATGATTGCTCTAAAGGTGTATCGGGATTCACTGCATCTTTTGCCGCTTTTAATTCAGTGCGTAAAGCCGCATTTTCAGTTTGTAATAAAGCAATGTTTTTACCTGAGGTATCAGTGGCATTATATTCAGGCGGTTCTTTTTTGGTATAGCGGGTTTTAATATAACCTTCTGTGCCATTACTTAAACGAACATGAATAAAACCTGAGCGGGTCGGTTCACCAATTAAGGTTAATGCCGTGCCTGTAGGCAAAGACTGCAATACTTTTCCATGACTGCTGGCAGTATCGCGCAGGGCTAAATTAAAATCATCCGTGACATAAACAATGTCGGCATGAGCTGTGCCATGCAAAGCAAGCAAAAGACAAGTTAAAGGAAGTATTTTTTTCACGGCAATCTCTGAAAGTAGTCGTTTTAAGGGATAGATAAATGGTAGCGTTATTTAGCACATAATAAAAATTCTAATAAGGCTTTTTGCGCGTGCAAGCGATTTTCAGCTTCGGGGAAAATAACACTTTGCACGCCGTCAATTACTTCCGCGCTGACTTCTTCACCACGATGCGCGGGCAAGCAGTGCATAAACAGCGCGTCAGGGTTGGCAACTGCCATCATTGCCGCATTCACTTGGTAATTTTTAAAAGCGATTTCGCGTTGTTGTTGCTCTTGTTCTTGACCCATGCTTGCCCACACATCAGTGACCACAAGGTCTACGCCCCGCGCCGCGTCTAAGGCTGAGTCAAATAATTTAACACTGTCCCCCGCTTGCGCCACAATGTCTTGATTAGGCGTATAACCCTCTGGCGCGGCAATGTGCAAAGTAAAGCCTAAACGTTGCGCCGCGTGAATATAAGAGTGGCACATATTATTGCCGTCCCCAATCCAAGCCACCGTTTTACCTGCAATATCACCACGCACTTCAAAATAAGTTTGCATGTCGGCAAGTAATTGGCAAGGGTGTTGTTCATCGGTTAAACCATTAATCACAGGCACACGCGAGTTTTCAGCAAAAGTAGTCACAGTGCTGTGCGCGTTAGTGCGTAACATAATGCCATCGACCATACTAGAAATAACTTTGGCACTATCGGCAATCGGTTCGCCACGTCCTAATTGAGTATCACGGGGCGATAAGAAAATCGCGCTACCACCAAACTGCGCCATACCCGCTTCAAAAGACACGCGGGTGCGCGTGGATGATTTTTCAAAAATCATCGCTAATACGCGTCCTTTTAAGGGCTGATAATGCACATCACGGTTTTGTTTTAATTCAATGGCACGGTGTAATAATTGCCGCAGTTCATCACTGGACAAATCCAGCAAACTAATAAAATGTCTAGGCTGTTGCATGAAAGTTCTCGGTGTAGCTATCAATCAGTGCAGATAAGCACTGTACAAGTTGTTGAATCTGCTCATCATCGATGACAAGCGGCGGTAATAAGCGAATGGTTTTTTCTTGAGTGACATTGATGAGCAGTTGTTTCTCTAAAGCCAACGATACCAAGTCGGGACAGGCTCTGCTCAGTTCAATACCTATCATCAAACCTTTGTGACGAATGGCGATAACGTCAGGATTATTTTTAAGTAAATCGTACAAACCACTGGCAATGGCTTGTCCTTTAACGGCGGCTTGGGCGATTAAATCCTCTTGCTCTAAAACCTCTAACACTGCCAACGCCGCGCTACAGGCGAGCAGATTACCACCAAAAGTTGAACCATGATTGCCCGCTATTAATACTTGCGCGGCTTTGCCTTTTGCCAGACACGCGCCAATGGGTACGCCATTACCCAAAGCCTTAGCCAAGGTGCAAACGTCAGGCAAGATAGCATTGTGTTGATAAGCTAAAAATTTGCCTGTACGCCCTATGCCTGTTTGGATTTCATCAAGCATTAACAATACGTTATGCTCATCACACAAGGAACGCAGTTGAGTTAAATAATCATCGGCGGGGACATTCACCCCACCTTCGCCTTGCACAGGTTCAACTAAAATGGCAACGATTGAACTGTTATCGGTAATCGCTTGTTTAACCGCGTCAACATCGTTGTAAGGCACACGCACAAAACCTTCGACTAGCGGCTCAAAACCCTGCTGAACTTTAACATTACCCGTCGCGCTTAAGGTGGCTAAGGTTCTGCCGTGAAAACTGTTCTCCATGACAATAATCGCGGGACGTTCAACACCCACACTATGACCGTACTTACGCGCTATTTTAATGGCGGCTTCGTTGGCTTCCGCGCCTGAATTGCTAAAAAACACGTTATCCATACCGCTTAAAGCAATTAACTTATCGGCTAAGCGTTCTTGAATAGCGATGGTGTAAATGTTAGAGGTATGAATTAATTTCGCGCTTTGCTCGCTAATGGCTTTGTGTATTGCAGGATGGGCGTGTCCTAAACTGCAAACGGCAACACCTGATAACGCGTCTAAATAACGAAGGTTATGGTCATCCCATAACCACGCGCCTTCACCTCTTTCAAAAGTGACAGGCAACCGTTTATAGGTTGGCATAATGTGACTGGTCATAATGGCTCACTCAAAAGGTGAGTGTTGTAGCACCCACTGAAAAAAAAGGTTTGGATTATAAGTTTCAATAGAAAGGCAAGCAAGCATTGAATAATGTTTTTTAATATCAGTGGGCTAGTGCCACTTTTTTGGTGCGTACTTATAAAAAATTTGGCAAAAAAGTTGTTAAAAATAGGGGTGATTTTAGTTAGCATTGATTCGCATCTAGGTGATAGAATCACAAACAACTTTAACACTTTGAGTTTTGATAACAATGGATATTAACGAACGCATTAAAGAGCAATTATCGTCTAATCGGGTAGTTTTATATATGAAAGGTTCGCCTGATTTTCCACAATGTGGTTTTTCTGCGCAAATTGTACAAGTATTAAATCTATGCAATGCTGAGTATTGTGCAGTCAATATTTTAGAAGAACCTGAATTACGCGAGGCTTTAAAAGTCTATTCACAATGGCCCACTTATCCGCAGTTATATATTAATGCTGAGTTAATTGGCGGCTGTGATATTGTCACCAGTTTATATCAACAAGGGCAATTACAGGCTTTATTGGCTTAAATTAGTTGCAAAATAAAAAAACCTGCTGGCTTTTTGAGCTAGCAGGTTTTTTTATGTGAATTTTTTATAGATGATAAAAATTAGTTTGAATAATTAAGATAAATTAACGCTGTAACTCAAAATTAAGCTATTTATAACTAACACTCTAGCACAGTTAAATTAAATAACTGTATTGATATTAATAACCATTGCTAGCTAATTCGCCTGAAAACTTTGGAATAATTAAAAGTGCCAAAAAAACAGGCGCAAGCACTATTAATAAGAGAGGAGAGAATACAAAATTAGCGAAACTATAAGTGATTTTACGTTGCCGATTGTGGCAAAAATTAGCAATCCCTTCGCGGATATTTTCAACAAGGCGGCTAATCCAATCCAGTGGAATTAATAAAAAGAAAACCAAACCCATTGCAATTAATACTAATGAATAAACTGCGGCTATAAGTGCGACAAAAGGGGTTAATAAGATAAAGCTATTTGAGACATAATGAAATAAACGTTTTGCTGACCGCCAAAATATCTGTTGAATACGTTTAAATGTTCCCATTGCATCGCTAATACCATAAGGGTCTAATTCCACTGTGCTGGAAAATTTTGGAATACATAAGGTGATTAAAAAAAGCGGGGCTAATATAACAATTAAAATTGGACGAATTAAAAATGATAATAAGGAATTAGCGATTTTATAGCTATTGGCTTCTAAGGCATTGATAAAAATATTTCTAATGCCATCGGTTAAGTGACCTAGCCAATCTAAAATAACTAAGCAATAAAAAGCAATACCAATGCCTAATAAAAACAGTGCGTAAATTAAGGCAAGCAATAACACAAACGGTTTTAAGAGAAAAGGACTGTAACCTAAATAAGCGAATACATTTTTAGAGGCTCTTAGATAGGATTGCCCAATACTTGAAAATACACCTGTTGACATAGTAAATGCTCATGGTTTTTTAGGCTTATATTCAAAAATACAAGATTCTGGGTTGAGTTCGATAACATCACCTGTGTTAATTTTAATTTTATCGGGTAATGTCTCTTTTAATTTTTCAGCATAATAATTAGGATTATTTTGTTGTTGTATAGTACATAATGTGCTGGTTTTATTATCAGTTTCTAGCTTGTTTAAAATAGTTTCTCTAACATTAGAGTTAACTGTATGCTTATTTTCAATCGAACAAGATATTAATTTTTTAAGTGTATCATCAGTTACTACAGCGGCATCTTTCTTATTAGCTTTTAATTCATTTTTTGGTAAAGACTCAAACTGTCCTTTTAGCTTAAATACATCCGTTTTTAATTCATTAATTTGTTGAGTTATAGCTATAGCATCAGTATTCGGTTGTCCGCTGTTACCTTGTCGATAGTCTTTTACTAATGCAGTAACCGATATAATTAGACTTAATCCTGTACCTATTAAAGATATAATAATAGGTAGGTCAATATCTTTTGAATGTTTTGATTGTGCAGGTTTTTGTCTAGCATTAGCAACTACTGTTTCATTATTTGGTTTATCTGAAATTGAATAAATGCCTCTAGCGTTATCGCTTTGAAAAGCCTTCTTTTTTGGAAAAGAAGGCTTTTCTGGTTGATTAATTTTTAAGAAATCTGGCTCAGGTACTGATTGCCGTGTTGGATAATAATTTAATGATAGAGAAGTATCATGCAAACTAGCAGAAAAATAAATATCGACTTGCTGATATTTATTAATTATTTTTTTATAAAAATCAGATGCCGCTTGCGCTAATAATTGAGAGCTATCCACTAAATAAAATTTAGCAGAGTAATTAGCCTGAGGTAGTGCTTGATTATTACTACTTTGTTTAGATAGCTCCGATAATTTTTTAATTGAAGTGGGAGTCGCTGATAAGGTATCATCTGCTTTGGATAACAACCCTGTAAAACCATTATTATAAATACAATTCTGCTTAACTATATCGGCTAATTCTCTTAACGCAGTAATAACCGCTTCAATTGATATAAATTGTCTATCTAATACAATAATCGCCGAACCATAAAATGAACCGGGGCGAGAGGTATTAATTTCGTCCGCGCCACGATACAAAATAAAGTAATCCAGCTTTTTGCCATTATCTAAGCTAACAGTTTTAAATAAAAATAACTCAGCCGTTTTTGAAGGGCATATTAACTTTGTTTCAATATCAAGCTGACCTTTTATATATTTAGCTAGTTCCTGTGCATTAGTAGTATTATCGGGAGGATAATTCCATTGTTCACATTTAAAACCTTGTGGCGTTCCGATAATGGCATAATTAATCATATAAGCGTCCTATTAAAATTAAAATCATTCAAACAATTTCTGCCACCATGATTTTTTATCTAAACCATTACCTGCAAAAGTTTCGTAAATTCTATTCCATAATCTTTTAGGATACTCCTCATTGAAAGATTGAATCCAAGGTGGATTATCTTGTATAACTTGTCCAATAGAATATTCGGATATTAAATCTCTCTCAAGATTAAGCAATGCAGTCGTTGCAGGCAACTTTTCTCTAGCAAAGGCATTTACATCGTTTTTATATCTACCCGTATATTTGTCCCACTGGGTAATTAGCAAAATAACACGCGTTTTCTTTAATCCTTGTTGTCTATTTCTATTATCAACAGCTCCAAGAAATTGCGCCATTAATCTGTCAGTATAGCCCTCTGACTTACCTTCAACAGTAGGGTCATAAGGTACAACCAAGATAACAAGCAGTGGTAAGTTATAGAGTTGTAAAAAAATATTAATGTGGGCTGGTAGTTGTCCTTCCCCATGATTAATTTCAAGAACGCTGCAATCTTCACCAGATACATCTAAAAAGGTAATATTAAGTTCTTTATAATCCTTTCTTGTTGGTTCAAAATGACCATTAATCACAGTTAAATTTCCTTGGCGATTACGCTCGATAAAACTACCTCTATTTAAAGTTTCATGTATGCGAAAGGCAAAACGATAACCTGCATTTAATAATTTTTTACATCCTTGATGATTTATATTGTCTGCGTTATTTAATAT
>JBAQSX010000194.1:0-12668 GCA_049296695.1 Methylococcaceae bacterium
GCCTTGTACATTTAGGCGAATGAATTCGCCCCTACAATTAAACTAGGAGCATTAATTATGACCACCGAGCGTATTATTAGAATTGTGGCAGGACTTTTTATTTTAATTTCATTAAGTCTGGGCGTGGAAGACAGTCCTTTATTTGTCAGCAAATACTGGTTATGGTTCACGGTATTTGTCGGGGCTAATTTATTTCAAAGCGGTTTTAGCCAATTTTGTCCGCTAGAGATTATTTTAAAAAAATGTGGTGTAAAACAAAGTTGTCAATAATTAAACGGAGGTCAGGCTTTGCCTGACAGTCAAGCAAAGCTTGACCTCCAAACAAAAACTACAGAGGAGTTATAACATGGCAAAAATAGTAATCGTCGGCGCGGGTATTGGCGGTATTCCGATGGCATTTGAAATGAAAGCCCTAACACGCAAAGAAGATGAATTAGTGGTGATTGCAGATACCCCCACTTTTCATTTTGTACCGTCTAATCCTTGGGTGGGTGTTAATTGGCGCAAACCCGAAGATATTAAAGTACCACTCGCGCCCGTTTTTAAAAAACGTAAAATCACTTTTATTCAACAAAAAGTCACCCGCTTTTATCCTGAATCAAATAACTTAGAATTAGCTAACGGTGAAAAAGTTGATTACGATTATTTAATTATTGCCACAGGGCCTAAATTAGCGTTTGAAGAAGTTCAAGGATTAGGGCCACAAGGTTTTACTCAATCGGTTTGTCATGTTGACCACGCGGGAGAATCAGGCGAATTTTGGAATGAATTTGTCGAAAATCCCGGCCCTATTATTGTGGGAGCAGTTCAAGGCGCGTCTTGTTTTGGTCCTGCTTATGAGTATTTATTTATTGCCGAAAGTGATTTAAGAAAACGCGGTATTCGTGACAAAGTTAAAATGACTTATATTACCTCAGAGCCTTATATTGGGCATTTAGGTTTAGGCGGTGTGGGTGATACTAAGGGATTATTAGAAAGTCAGTTACGCGATAAACATATTAATTGGATTTGCAATGCTAAGGTCGATAAAATCGAAGACGGCATGATGTTTATTACCGAAGTGGACGAAAACGGACAAGAAAAAAAGAAACATGAATTAGCTTTCAAGCACAGCATGTTATTACCTGCTTTTAAAGGTATTGATGCTTTAATCGGTATTGATAAATTAGTGAATCCCAGAGGTTTTGTTATTGTTGATGAACATCAACGTAATCCCACCTTTAAAAACATTTATTCAGTTGGGGTATGTATTGCCATTCCACCGTTAGAACAAACCCCAGTACCTACAGGTACACCAAAAACGGGTTATATGATTGAATCAATGGTCACCGCCACCGCGCATAATATTCGTGAAGAATTAGATGGAAAAGAGCCTAGTCATAAAGGGTCTTGGAATGCACTTTGTTTGGCGGATTTTGGTGATTCAGGCGTGGCGTTTTTGGCAATGCCACAAATTCCACCGCGTAATGTGCAATGGTCTTCAAAAGGGCGTTGGGTGCATTTGGCTAAAATCATTTATGAATGGTATTTCATGCGTAAAGTCCGCAAAGGCATTAGTGAACCGTTTTATGAACGTTTAACGCTGAAATTCTTTGGTATTTTGCGTTTAAAGAAAAAGTAATTCTTTTTCCACGAAAAGCACGAAAGACACGAAAAAATAATTAACTCAATAAATAATAACAGGAGGTCAGGCTTTGCCTGACAGGTTCAGGCAAAGCCTGACCTCCTTTTTCGTGTTTTTAGTGTTTTTCGTGGACAATAATTAACAATTTAATAAAGAGATAATCATGGCACATTATTTAAAAACGGCTGTTATAGCAGGATTATTGATTAGTCCTATTAATAGTTATTGCGCCACCGCGCCATTATCTTTAGCTGACATGCTCGATTATGCCTTAGCTAATAATCCCGAATTAGCCATGATGCAAACGCGCATCGAACAAGCGCAAACCCAATTAACGACAACGCTGTCAAGTTATTATCCCAATATTAAATTAGGCGTGAGTTATCAATACAGTGATAATCCAGCAGAAGCCTTTGCTATGATTATTGCACAGCGGCGACTTAATTTTAATGGTATGGATTTTAATCACCCTAGTGGTGTTAATAATTTTCGTCCGCAAATTAGCGCGAGTTATTCTTTATTTAGAGGCGGACAAGATTATCATAGCAATGAAGCGGCAAAATTAGGTATTGAAGCCACCCAATTAGAAAAATCAGCGGTGCGTAATCAATTAATTAATAGTATTACCACCACTTATTACGCGCAACTCGCCGCCCAAGCTGAACAAGAAGTCACTTTAAGAGCCATTGAAGCGGTGCAGAGTGAATTAAATCAATCGGAATTAAAATACCAAGCGGGAACGGTTTTAAAGTCCGATGTTTTATCCTTGCAAGTACAATTAGCCCAAGCTAAAGAAGAACAATTACAAGCGGCTAATTCGATTGAATTAGCCAAAAGTTTATTAAAAACTTTATTAGGATTATCAGCTAATGATTCATTAATCATTAAAGATTCTTTAAATCAAGCCTTACCTAAAAATAACGTTTCATTTACTGAATTATTAAATCAAGCCATTACCCAGCACCCACAATTAAAAGCCGCTGAACAAAAAGTGGCGATTGCGCGGCAACAACTCGCCGCCGCAAAAGGTGCGTATTTGCCTAGAGCCGATGCCATGCTGGCTTATGGTTCTAATAGCCAAGATTTTGAATTTAATAGCAATAAAGATAATGTTAGCGTAGGCGTGCAGGTGGAAGTTGATGTGTTTAACGGTTTTGCCACCCAAGCCAAAGTCAAAAAAGCCGAGCAGGAAGTGTTAGCGACTCAGCAAGCCTTAACGCAAACGCGCTTGAGTATTGAAAATGAAGTGAAAACCGCGCAATTAAAATTGCAAGACGCGCTAAACCGCGCCGAAGTGGCTAGCGTGGGCGTTCAAGCCGCTGAAGAGGCGTTGCGTTTGGTCAGTGAACAACGCAAAGCAGGGGTGGTGACAGTGACGCGTTATTTAGAAGCCGAAGTGGCGCGAGATAAAGCCCATAACCGCGAAATTAATGCCCGTTTTGACGCGCTCAGAGCGCAGGCCGATGTCAAACAAGCGATAGGGGCAGGAGCGCAATAGCTTCGGAGGTCAGGCTTTGCCTGACTGTCTAACAAGCTCAGGCAAAGCCTGACCTCCATTATTACAGGATTAAAACATGAGCGATTCTTCTATTCCCAAATGGTTAATACCGACTAGCGCGATTAGCGGTTTATTACTCATTATTCTTTTCGCGCTGGGCTTATTAGGCGGCGGCGAAAAAATCCCCGCTGGCAAGGCAGAAAACAACGCGCCAGCTTTACCCAAAAACGCCCAAACGCTAACTTTGCACAGCCAAACAGCGGCAAATAACTTAGCGTGGCAAGGCGTAATTCGTTCCCGCGAATTGGTGAAAATCGCCCCTAAACTCAATGCGCGTATTATTGAGCTTGCCGTTCATGCCAGTGAACGCGTTGCCAAAGGCGCGGTGATTGCCCGTTTAGATGACCGCGACCTACGCGCCGCTGTCAGTGCCGCGCAAGCCGCGCAAGCCGCCGTCCAAGCCCAAGCCAATCAAGCCGACATTGAAGCGCGGCGCACTAGCGAGCTGTATCAAAAACAAGCCGCCACTAAACAAAATTATGATGCGGTACTCGCCCAAGCCAAAACTGCTCACGCGCAACTCAATCAAGCCGCCAGCGCGGTGCAACAAGCCCAAGTGATGCTGGGTGAAAATGTACTGGTCGCGCCTTTTGATGGCATTGTGGGTGAGCGTTTGCAAGAAGTGGGCGATATGGCATTGCCTAATCAAGCCATTATTACTTTTTATAAGCCCAACGATTTACGCCTAGAAGCCCCCATTGCCAGTGCTTGCGCCAATCAAGTCAAACTAGGCATGAGCGTGAATGTGAAAATTGATGCCTTGAAACAAAGCGTTAGCGGTAAAGTCGATGAAATCTCACCCGAAGTTGACCCGCAAACCCGCAGTCAAACCATAAAAGTCAGTTTGCCTAACACCAAAGGCTTGCAACACGGACAGTTTGCGTGGTTAGAACTCGCCTGTCAGGCGGGGCAGAGCGCGTTATTAATCCCTAATGCTGCCATTATTCACTATGGACAATTGCAAGCGGTGCAAGTGGTTGATAAAGGCACTGTCAGCTACCGCCATATTCGCACAGGCAAAGCTTATGGCGAGCAGGTTGAAGTATTATCGGGTTTGCATGAGGGCGATAACATTATCATTAACAGCGGGTTACAACCATGAGCGCGGTCGATACCAGCAAAGACAGCCTCACGGTGCGTATTGTCAGGCTGTTTACTACCTCACATTTATCGTTATTGTTTTTAATCATTTCCCTGCTGGCTGGCGCGGTGGCGTTAATGCTCACGCCACGCGAAGAAGACCCGCAAATTGTTGTGCCTGTGATGGATATTTTTGTGCAAGCCCCCGGCGCGTCCAGTGAAGAAATTGAAAAACAAGTTACCACGCCCTTAGAAGTATTATTGCGGCAAATTCAAGGGGTTGAATATGTGTATTCAGTATCGCGCCCTAATGAAGCTGTGGTCACAGTGCGCTTTTTTGTGGGTGAAAATCTTGAAAACAGCTTAATTAAAACCCGCGATAAACTGCTTGCCAATCAAGACAGTATTCCGCCTAGCGTCATTAATTGGCTGGTCAAACCCGTTGAAATTGATGATGTGCCGATTTTAATGCTCAGCTTATCGCCCCAGCATCAAGACAGCGACCCGCTGGCTTTGCGCCAAGTGGCAGACGAACTCATCGAACGCTTACGCACCGTCGATAATGTCGGCAAAAGTTGGGTAGTGGGCGCGTTGCCACGGCAAGTGTCCATTTATCCTGACCCTGCCAAATTACAAGCCGCCAATGTCAGTTTAACTGAAATTACGCAGGCTCTAGCGCGTAGCAATATCAACGTGCAAGCAGGAAAAATCACTCAAAACAATAAAGAACTGGTTATTGAAGCGGGGCCGCCTTATCAAAACCTAGAACAAGTCTCGGCAACGGTTATTAAAACCGTCAATGGGCGTTTATTGTATTTGCGTGACGTGGCGCAAATTAACGACACCGCCAGCGATACCGAGTATTACACCCGCATCGGTTTTGGCTCAGCCGTTAAGGCGATGCAAACCATCGGCACAGTCACGGGGGATTTACCCAAAGCAGGTGAACAACGCCCAATGGCAACCATTGCCATAGCCAAACGCCGTGGCAGTAACGCAGTAAAAGTTGCCGAAGAGGTGGTGACATTAACCGAACAGTTAAAAGGCACATTAATTCCAGACGACATATTAATAACGGTCACGCGCAATTATGGTGAAACCGCAGACCATAAAGTCAATGAATTAGTGATGCACTTATCCATTGCGATATTAACGATTATTGTTTTATTAGCGTTATCGCTAGGTTTTAAAGAATCCTTAATTGTATCTTTAGCCGTGCCGATGACTTTTGCTATTACTTTGCTATGCGATTTAATTTTTGGTTATACCATTAATCGGGTGACTTTATTTGCTTTAATTTTAGCCTTAGGTTTATTAGTCGATGACCCAATTGTGGACGTGGAAAATATCCACCGCCATTATAAAATGAAAAAAGAACCGCCATTGCAAGCCTTATTATCAGCGGTTAATGAAATAAGACCACCGACAATACTGGCAACTTTTGCGGTGATTATGTCTTTTGTACCGATGTTTTTTATTACAGGCATGATGGGCCCTTATATGGCACCAATGGCATTTAATGTCCCCATTGCCATGTTATTATCTTTAGTGATTGCTTTTACAGTTACACCTTGGGCGAGTTATAAATTATTAAAAGGTGATTATGGCAAAGGACACGATGAACCGTTTAATTTAAAACAAACCTTAGGTTTTAAGTTATATCATGCAATACTCGCACCCTTATTAAACAGTAAATCTAAAGCATGGTTATTTTTATTAGGTGTGATTATCGCTTTTATTGCTTCAGCATTATTAGCAGTAACCCGCGTTGTGCCATTAAAGTTATTGCCGTTTGATAATAAAAATGAATTACAACTGATTATTGATATGCCCAAAGGCTCATCACTGGAACAAACCGATGAGGTGGTTGCAAAATTAGGCAGTTATTTAGCGACAGTCAATGAAGTCAGTAGTTATCAAAGTTATGTCGGGATTAGTTCACCAATGGATTTTAATGGCATGGTGCGCCATTATTATTTACGGCAAGGCGCGAATCTGGCTGATATTCGCATTGTATTAGCGGAGAAAAAACAACGTCAGCAAGATTCTCATGCCATTGCTTTAAGAATCCGCCCTGATATTGATGCCATTGAAAAAAGTTATAACGCCAATATTAAAATTATTGAAATGCCGCCCGGGCCGCCTGTGTTATCGACTTTAGTGGCAGAAGTCTATGGCCCGATGCACGCTAGTTATAACGATATTATGCAAGTCGCTAAACGAGTTCGCGCAGACATGGAACAAACGCAGGGCGTGGTTGATGTCGATGATTTTACCGAAGCCAGCCAAGACAAACTGCATTTTGCCGTGAATCAAGACAAAGCCGCCGCGCTGGGCATTAATCCCGCGCAAGTGGCGCAAGTGCTACAAATTGCCGTGCAAGGCTCTAGCGTGGGCGTGTTGCATTTGCCCCATGAACGCCAGCCTTTAATGCTACAACTGCAACTACCCAGAGCCTCGCGCTCTTCGGAGGCGGATTTATTAGCCTTATCGGTAAAAGCCGCCAACGGTCAGTTAGTGCGTTTAAGCGAATTAGGGCAGTTTGACCACGAACACAGCCAACAAGCCATTTATCACAAAAACCTAAAACAAGTGGCTTATGTTACGGCCGAAATGGCGGGGCGCAGTCCTGTCGAGGCGATTTTGGATTTATTTAGCCGCTTTAAAACTCAGCCGTTACCTGAGGGTTATAGTGCTGAAATGGCAGGCGAGGGCGAGTGGAAAATCACCGTTGATGTGTTCCGTGATTTAGGCTTGGCATTCGCGGCGGCAATGGTGATGATTTATATTTTATTAGTCGGGCAAACAGGTTCACTTAGCGTGCCATTAATTATGATGATTGCCATTCCATTAACCGTAATTGGGATTATGCCGGGGTTTTGGTTTATTAATTTATTTACCAGTCCCGTAGGTGCTTATGCCACGCCGATATATTTCACAGCGACTGCTATGATAGGTATGATTGCCTTAGCGGGAATTGTGGTTAGAAATTCAATTATATTAATTGATTTTATTGAAAACATTTACCGCAATAATGTTGAAATTACGTTGTGTGATGCCATTATTGAAGCAGGGGCAACGCGTTTAAATCCGATATTTTTAACAGCGGCTTCGGCGGTTTTAGGTTCAATGATGATAGTATTAGACCCTATTTTTTCAGGGCTGGCGTGGAGTTTTATTTTTGGGATTATTGCTTCGACTTTGTTTTCATTAATTGTGATTCCTGTGGTTTATTATTTGATTAATCAGAATAAACCGAAAATTAAGCAAGTGGAATTGTAATAACAAGGAGTGCGATAGTTTTAGCTATTGCTTTAGAATTAAAAAAGGGCGGTGTATTTTGTACACTGCCCTTTTTTTGTTTATTTTTTAAGGACACAGAGGATTATTAAAAATATTACCCGACTCACATTCATTACCAGTCCATATATTACTGCCTAATTCGTTTATGTCGAGCGCAGGCATTGAATAGCCATTGGTGCAGAGAGTTCCAGCACAATTTCCAGAAGAAAAACTATTATTAACAGTATTAGATGCACTACCCGCCACAGCTAAAATACCATAGTTCTTATTATCTGTAGTTACATTATTATTAAGACTTTGATTTGAAGAATCAATTTGTATGCCAGCCCCTTGATTATTAGTTGCTGTATTGTTGTTATATACAGCCAACGAACCATTCGCATAAAAACCATTCATTTGATTTCGATTGGCTATATTAGAAGAAAATTCGGCGACAGTAAAATTGTGAAATCCATTACCGTCATTAACAGAGCTAGTATTTTGTTGGAATTTAACTCGATTACCATCATTATAAAAACCATTTTTACCGTTACCTGTAGCAGAATTTTTACTGAATAATACTGAAGAGGTTGCCGTGTTTTTATGGGCAATATTAAAAAAGCCATTACTTCCATTATTGTTAGCAATATTCCCAGTCAACAAAATTCTCGTCAGCGCAGGTGAAAGCGCACTGTTTGTTTTAAATCCCTCTGTTGCATTTTTTGTAGCCGTCATGTTTTGAATAGTGTATTTTTTTCCGCTGGCATCTACACCAATACCACAATTACGCACTGTTCCATTTTTTAACGTTACTTTTGCTGAGCCATTGGATATTAGCTTTATTCCCGTGGACACTGAACTACAGCATCTAATTTCAAAGCCATTTAAATCTACAGTAATCGGTGTGCCACCTCCTACAATAATCAAAGCAGTGGTAGAACCACAACACGCCCCCTGAGTAATAGGGTGGATAGGATTATGTGTAAGCGTTGTTGTTGTCGTAATAGTGTCACCACAACTCACTGCTAAAACGGTATTTACATTAAAAACACTGTATAACAAACAAGATAATAAAATTACTTTTTTCATATTATCACCTAAGGAAGGCATGAAACTAATGTACCAAAACCACAAAAATTTCCTATCCAAGTAGCAGATGCGTTGTCTATCATATCGTCAAATGGAGTTGGTGGTAATGTGTTGTTATTACCTGATGAAAAATTATTTGTGAAGATGTTAGAAGAGTTAGTGTAATTGTGAATACCAGCAGAATTATTATCTGTAGTAATATTTTGGTTAAATGAACCATTGGACACATTATATACTGCTATACCATAATCAGCGTTAGCAGTCGCTGTGTTAGCTTGATATACTGCATTTGCATTGATATTACCTATTTGAAAACCACCAGTGCGATTTGCATTTGCCAAATTTTTATACAACTTTGTACCTATACTTCCTGCATCAAAGAAGCCATAAGTAATATTAGAAGTGCTTACATTACCAGCATTAAGAGCAAGAGGACCGCCATAACTGGCGTATTGACTATAATTAGAAAAGCCAGTCCAATTCCCATTAGCGATATTAGCATAATATTTATTTGAATTACCGCTATTAGAAAATCCTCTATCATTGTTGTCATTAGCAACACTATTTTGTGTACGGACATTGTTGGCATTTATATCAAAGCCCATGGCGTTACCTGAGGCAGTTACTCGATTTATTTTATGCGAACTATTATTCGCATATGAAACCACACCATACAAACAACCTTTAACAGTTCCATCTAATAAAGTAATATTACTCCCATCTAATTGAATACCATTAGCTGAATTAGCACCGTTATTATTTGAAGGATTGCAGTCAATAGTATGCGCACACAAATCTAATGTAACACCACTTAGAACTCGTATAACAGGTACATATAATGTCTTACTACAAGCATTTATAATACTCATGTCAGTAGCATTAAGCCCTATATTAGAACTAATAATTACTGGAGTAGAGCCACCACAACTCACTGGTGGATGGTTTTGAATACATAAAGGACTCGCTTCCACATACGGAATAATAAAATAACAAAGTAAAGTATATGTTAGTTTATTCATCATACACCTCTTGAAAATTTGAAATACAACTGATTTGTTTTTATGTTATTTAAAACACTGTTTCAGTGTAATACTGTTTTAACAAAATAAATGATAAGTAATAACATTGCTTAAATTTATTAAAATAAGCTATAGTAATAGGTTAGGGTGCAGTTTTTGTTAGTTGCAATACCTTTACTATGACTCATTCGCCGCCAAAATATGGTTTTCTTGTGTTGCTAAAAGGTGCTAATACATTTTTCAAACGTTTAATTTGAGCCTGTTCACGCAAACCAGATAATAATTCTTGTAATACAATACCTGCCACTGCAACAGGCATATCTTGAGAAAGTAAAGTTTGTAACTGCGCCACTTCTTTAATGGCTAAATTTGTATTAGAACGTCTAAAGGCTAATGACCAAACGCAAGTATCTATAAAAATCATCATCGTTTTTGCCGCTCTTTTTTATAATCGTAGCTTTCATCAAAATCAAATGTACCAAAAGCCTGTAAAACTTTTATTGTATTTTGTTGAGTTTTTAATTGAGTAATAATTTTTTCCAGTTCACACAAGGATTCTTCTGATAATTCTTCAAGTTGACTGGCTATATTTAATCTATGCTCTGTAATATTCATTTTTGCTCCTTTATTTCAAAAAACAATCAATTCACAAAATTAGACTTGTTGCGATTTTAATAAACAATTAGTTAGAGAGATTAAAATTCCAAAGACCCGCACAGATACATACGATGTTATCATATAAATCAATAAGATGAATTCTTAATCTATCGACTAAGACTCTATAACGTTTTAAATTTGCATAACAACGCCATTTATCCGTTTAATACTAAATATTGTTTTGTTCGCGCTCATTTTTCTTCTTTCCCCCACCTAAAAACTCACGCGCATTTTGTCACCTTTCCAACAAAGCCGCGCAACAACAAACAAAAATCACAATACTATCAAGTAATTATAAGATGGCATTGCCTTTGCTTTACGTTAATAAAACGTTAGCTTAAGGTCAAAAGCCATGAAATCGGACAAAAACACACAAGCTATGCAGCGCGAGGTGGCTCATGGCTGAAATTATCAAACGCAACAAAGCCTTATCGGTCAATCCGCTCAAAGCCAGCCAACCCATAGGCGGCTCGTTGGCAACGCTGGGCTTTAATCGCGCTATGCCTATGTTACACGGCTCGCAAGGTTGCACCGCCTTTGCCAAAGTGTTTTTTGTGCGCCACTTTCGTGAACCGATTCCACTGCAAACTACCGCGATGGATCAATCCAGCTCGGTATTAGGCGCAGATGAAAATGTCATTGAGGGCTTACGCGCTATTGCTGAAAAATCCCGCCCTGCCTTAATCACCTTATTAACAACAGGCTTGGCTGAAACCCAAGGCGCGGATGTGCAACGCAATGTCCGTGAATTCCGCGAGTTATATCCCGATTTTGCTGATGTGGCGATTGCGGCAGTCAATACGCCCGATTTTACAGGAAGCGTGGAGACAGGTTACGCGGCAACCGTAACTGAGATTATCCGCGCTATCGTTCCCGCACAAACCGCTGAAAAAGCGCAAGTTAATGGTTGTTGGCGGGTGAATGTCTTAGTTACGCATTGCTTAACTTCGGGCGATTTGGACGCGTTAAGTCTTATCTTCGCGCAATTCAAACTCCACCCAGTGTTTATTCCTAATATTTCGGATTCGCTGGACGGTTGTTTAACTGAAGATGATTTCAGCCCTGTGACCATTGGCGGCACCACCATTGAAGAATTAACCAGCGCGAATACTGCCATTGCCACTTTAGTGATTGGCGCATCGTTACAAAAAGCCGCTGAATTATTGCAAGAGCGCACAGGCGTTGAAAGCTATTACTTTGAGCATCTTTACGGCTTAAAAGCTAACGATGTTTTTATCCACACCTTAAGCCAGCTCAGTGGCGTGGCAGTTTCGGCAAGGCTTGAGCGGCAACGTTCGCAATTACAAGATGCCATGCTCGATACCCATTTTATGCTAGGACAATTGCGCGTTGCCCTTGCCGCTGACGGCGATTTATTACAAGCCTTAGTAGCATTACTTCAAGAAATGGGTTCGGAAGTAGTGACGGCAATTACGTCTTGCAACGTGCCTGCCTTAGAAAAAATCCCCGTAAATACCATCAAAATCGGGGATTTAGAAGATATGGAACTGTTGGGCAAAGCCGCCAAAGTACAACTCATTATTGGTAATTCTCATGCAGTTGATACTGCCGAACGCTTAGGCGTACCGATTTTACGCGCAGGTTTTCCGTTGTACGACTGCATTGGCGCGTATCAAAAAACGTGGGTGGGTTATAGCGGCACGCGGCAAACCCTGTTTGATTTGGCTAACTTAGTATTAAACCAAGCACACGAAGAAATTGCCATTTACCGCTCCGTGTACGCGCAAAAACAAGACCCCGTGCGCCACCATGTCAGTCACTAGACGCTTACAAGTGGCTCAAACCGCTGAATTTAGGAGTTTTATGGACACCTCACTCAAACTCGCTTTTGCGACTACCGATATGCTTACCGTCAATCAACATTTTGGCTCAGCTAAGGCTTTTGCCGTGTATGCGGTCAATCCCGACCATGCTGAATTGTTGGAAGCGGCACAATTTGGCGAACTTAATCAAGACGGTAATGAAGATAAATTAGCGGTCAAAATTCAATTATTAGACGGTTGCGCCGCTGTTTATTGTCAAGCGATTGGCGCGTCGGCTATTAATCAATTAATCGCCAAAGGTATTCAACCTGTGAAAGTGCATGAAGGTAGCAAAATTACCGATTTAATTGTTGATTTGCAAAATGAATTAAAAGCAGGCCCTTCAAGTTGGCTGGCTAAAGCCATTAATAAACAAAAAAATGCCGCTGAATTTAATCGCTTTGATGTCATGGCAGATGAAGATTGGCAGGAATAATTAATTAGTTTTTTCCACGAAAAGATATAAATGAATTATTGGAGTACAAAGTTTGCTTTGTATTTAATTAACTGAAGTTACGCATAGGTTAAAAAATCAA
>JBAQSX010000195.1:0-24823 GCA_049296695.1 Methylococcaceae bacterium
TTGATTTTTATAATATTATTCTCGGCGTTTGCGCTGGTTTATGGAATTATCATTTGCTTGGCTAGGTTTTCTCTAACAATCTGCTATCTTTTTTTCTTTTAAATTCAATGTTGCAACAACTCTATTATAATAATGAAAAAAAGAATGAAATCATTTTCACACTAACAGAAAAAACCAGTGCTGAATTAAGTGCTGAGGATTTATTACATCAACGTGCGAAAGCGCGATATGGATTTAAAGCAGAGTTTTATTATGAACGTGCTGAAGTTGATGGTGCGTTATTAGAATTTTGTGAAAAATCGCAACACGTTATTATTACAGGAAAACCGCTGGCGGGTAAATCAAGAGCTATTTTTCATTTTCTCAAAAAAATTGATAACGCTATTATTTTTTTACCTCAAGAAGATAATTTTAACGAAAACCTTATTCCCTATTTACGCGCTTATTCTTTTCAAGAGCATTTAAAATATTTTTTTGTTTTTAATGACATTAATAACTTTGTTAGTCTTATTGAAGATACTAGCAATAAAAACTTTCAATTTAATAAACTGATTTCATTTTTATTAGAACAAGATGATATTATTCTACTTTGTTCTTGTCAAACTTCAAAATTGGATTATGTTGAATCTGCTTTAATGAGCAATTTTTCTTATTTTCAACAGTTAAGTATTCCCGCACTCACTGAATCAGATAAAAAACAAATTGAAATAACAGTAATCAATAAAAAAGGTCTTATTCCAGACGATACTATAGGTTCTTTTTTCTTTCCTTTGGACGAGATGAGGTTATTGTATAAAAAATTAGTTGAGTTTGAGCAAGAAATTTTAAGAAGTTATAAATGCGTTGAAATATGGCATAACAATCATCAAGGTAATAAACAATTGGTGATTAATTATACTGAGAAACGCTTTCAATTTTATTATGCTGAACCAGTCTTTCATTTTCCACCCGCTAAATGGGATAAAGCATTGAATCATTTAACGCAACAAGGCTTTATTCAACAAAGTTATGAACGCATATATATTGAACCCGCTTATCTTGAGTATGTGATTGCGACAGAAGAAACCGAAGAAAAAATTGCTTTTGAAATAGTGAGTTATTATGCCGATGTATTTTCATATAATAAAATTATCGGTAGGGTGAGCGATAATAACTTGCGCCAAAAACTATTTTTACGCATGAAACAACACGCTGTTAAACCCGATGTTGTTACTTTCAATATTTTAATTAATAAATGCGCTGATTTTATAGAAGCGCAACGCCTTTTTGAGGCGATGCAAAAAGTAGATATTAAAGCAGATAGTTTCACTTTTAATAGCCTATTTAGTAAATCAGGTAATATGGAGCAAATGCAAAATGTGTGGCAACAAATGCAACAAGCTAAAATTCAGCCAGACCCTATTACATTATTAACTTTACTTAGAAAAAATGCAGATTACGAATTATTGGAAATGATATTCCATACTATTCCATTTTCTTTACGCAAAAATATAAAGGCTAATATAATTACTATTTTATTAGGTAATGCAAAAAATTTTAAACACGCTAAAGGAATTTTAAAACGAATAGATATTGATACTCAAGCTAATATAATCACCTTTAGCACCTTATTAAATAAAACGGAAACCTTTGCACAAGCGCAAGCGGTTATTCAACAAATGCAGGATAAGGGTATTCAAGGCAATGAAATTACTTTTAATACTTTTTTAAATAAAGCAGAAACCTTTGCACAAGCGCAATTAGTATTAAAAACAATGTTAGCTTTGGGTTTTAAAGCAGATAAATTTACTTACAGTACATTAATGAAAAAATGCAGTTCATTTGCCGAAGAGTGGACATTATTTGAGCAAATGGCCGCGCAAAATATTACTGCTGATAAATATATTTATGCTCAATTGGCAAGTAAAGTTAAAACAGTAGAAGAAAACAATAAAATTCTGCCTTATATTATTCAGCATCAAGTTATATTAAAACCTGCACAATACAGCGCATTAATTACACCACAAACCGATTTTGTTACCGCATGGCAAATTTATCAATTAATAGTAAAAGCCAATATAAAACCGCATCACACTGTTTTAAATACATTAGCACAATTAGTGAGTAACGAAAATCAAGCTGATTTAGTTTTTATAGAATTAAACAGCTTGAATTATTGGGTTTCTACTCAGGCTTTCAATCAACTAATAAAAAATGTCACTGATTTTGCGAAAGCGTGGCAAATTTACCAGTATATGAAAACAATGAATGCTCGTTTTAATACTGAAACATTTGAATTACTTAAAACCTTAAGTAAATATTCTAGCGAAGATTATTGGATGTTTAAAAATGAATATGACAACTGGCAAAAATCATTAAAATACAATAAATAATATTATTAGCGACTTTTACGGTGGGTCAGAATGATATAACTGTTTGTATCAAGATAATGGTGAAGAGTAGGTCAATTGCGCCACGCATGGGGTAGTATCGCCTATTGTGGGCAGTATTCAAGCAATGGAGGCAATTAAATTAATTATTGGCATTGGTGATAATTTAATGGGGCGATTATTGGTGATTGATGGGCTTTCAATGGAGTTTAAGATTAAAGAAAAATCCCTTATGCCAAACCTGCGCTTAAAATTATCTGGAGTACAAACCTAGGTTTGTACTTTAAATTAATAGAGACTTTTATGCTTAAAAAAGGGTAGTGCTTCAAAAGAGTAGGTTTTAACAAAACATTTTAGCTGGAGTTCAAACCTAGGTTTGAACTCCGAAAGGTTTAATATTAACTAGCCTACTTTTTTGATGCACTACCTAAAAAAGGAATACATAAATTAATACTATATTATAACTAACCATATTGCACATAGCTGATAACTTATCACAAACTTAATTGCTATGTTCGCTTAATTCAATAAAAGGAAACGTTTTTTGTCGGCATTACTAACAAAAGCGGATACACATTTATTTTGTATTTTAAAGCAATAAAGAGTTATCAATTGCAAACGGCTTAAAAACCGCTTGCAATTGAATTAAAGAGAGAGGAGCTACGATTTTAGCTTTGTGAGGCGTGATTATTTCTGGCGCATACATTCACAAGCATGTAATAAACAATGATCGTTTTTAGCGTTTTTGTGGTGCAATACTTTGACAACAATTTGTTGATTATCCGTTGATTGACGCATTAAAACTGGCGCAGGAATTGACTGCGCTGGCTTGCGTATTGGCGTATTTAACATAGCATTATCCTTGTGTAGTGAAATTAAAAAACTGTATTTATACAAAATACAGGCTCACTATTAAATTCGCCTTAACACTCTATTAAACTTTTATTACCATTATTGAGTCAATTTTTTATATTGCCCATTAAAAGTTACATTCATACCACCACAATGGCTATTATCATCATTAATACTCAACGCGTTTTGCTCAAAAATTATAGTGAATTTACAACCATCTGTTTCACCATCATTGACATATAGTTTATTTCCCGTTAATAAAAATTCGCCTTCTAATTCTGCGGTATTTACATTGCCCGTTTTTTCATTACCTATCCACACGGCACTGGCATTTATCGATAACTGCTCATCACTTAATAGTTTCACCATAATAGTTGATGAATTACTATCGGATTTTCCTTGAAAATAACGTTGATATTTGCCTGCAATTGCAAAGGCATTAGTCATTGCCGTTGATTTTTGAGCAGTCGCGACAACTTCATTTAATTCAGCAATCCGCGTAGTATAAGCTTGTTTTAAACAAGCCACGGTTTGGCATTTATTACGACTATCTTTTAACCAATTCCGTTGCGCGGTTTTAATCGTGTTATCACCTTCGCTACGTTCTAAGGTTTTTTTATACGAAGTCATTAATAACTCATCTAAATCTGATAATTGCGGATTACTACAAATCACAGTCTCGGCTAAAGTTTTGGCTTTAGTACAATCAAAACTCGCACTATAGACAGAGTTTGATACTAATAAACTCACTAACAGTAATATGGGTTTTATTTTTAACATGTTTTTTCCTAAATAAATAAAATTGTAATTACCTAGCTTACTTGTGTCTGAATCAGGATTTACAGGATTTCAAGATTCACAAGATTTATCCTGTAGTCTTATAATCCTGTAAATCCTGATTCAGACAATAGAATAATTAATTGCGCTAGGTAGTTACATAAAATTAATAACATGGGTAAAGACGTTGCACTGCAACGTCTCTACAAGCGTACCTTGATACTAAATCCCTTATTTAATTAATTATCAAAATAATCCCGCGAATTACGATTACCCAATAAAGCAGATAATTTCTCGCCCAAACGCGCCCCATAAAACGCTAATATAAAAGCCAAGCCACCGCCAATAATTAATTTCCACCAACTAAAATACATAAAATTATAAGTATAAGCAGGGGTAAAAAAGCCGTTTGATAATAATAAAAGCAAACATAAAAGTGCCGCTACAGCAGGTTCTAAAATGCGGATTTTAGGTGAAATTAAACCAATAATCGCCCCACCTATTAAAAAACTAAATAATAACAGCAATACTTCCATTAAATATCTAAAACTATAGGGAATATAAGAACCCAATACGCGTGGATTCATCATACCCGCTAAAGAAAATTCAACTATGACAAAAACTACCAAGCTTGCCAATAACCAGCCCCATGAAAAGTTTTTCAGTAATTTAATCCCAGTTCGCACATCTTCTGGACGCAAGCTGGGTTTAATGGTGGGTAATTCTTCTTTAATGGTGTCCATCACTGCTGAAAAATTATCTTGTGTATGTTGAGGCGTTGCGAGCGCGGCAGTATTAGTATCAAACTGTGCATCATTATCAATACTGGCATTATAACGTTGGGCTAAAAAAGCTAAATCGTGTTGAAAACCTTGTCCTATCGCTTTGAATTTCCATTGCTGATTTTTTAAATAAAGTTCACCTAAAATAAGCGATTGCAAGTTTTCTTGCTGAGGTGAAAAACTCGCTAAATCAGTAATACTAATCGTTAATGCGCTCAATTGCGCTAAGCTGTATTCTGCGGCAATGACAAAAACAATTTTGGTAATGGTAGATGGGATTTTTGATAAATCGATATGAATACTTTGTTTAGTTAAATCATTCACAGCAGTGCGAATAAAAGCACTTTGCTGATGAGCCTGATTAAAATAAATAACATCTTCATTAGAGCGCGTTTTGTCAAATTCATTGAGCGCGAAGGCGCAAATGGTTAAAGCGACATTATGGGGTAAGTATGAAACTGAAACTTCAATAGTATGGCTTTGAGGAATACTAATATTCGCGCCTGCTTGCAGTGTATTCATTGCTATAGCCTCTATGCGTTAAAGTTTATTGTTTTGACACGTTGTATTGAGACATTCATGCAAACGTTCTTGAATAAAACGGCTACGTTCTATGCTCATATTAATAGCGCAATTAATATTGAAAAACAACTCGTCCGCTTCATTTTTTATACAACTCTCATTGCGTTGTTCTAGCCATGTTAATTGCCCATTATTCAACAAATCTTTGCCTTCTTTATCCAGTTTATTTTTTAATTTTTTAAAATAAATACTGACTTCTTTATTGGCTTGTTGATAGTTTTTATTTAAACACGCTAAATTTTCAAAACTGGCTGGCTCGGTATTACAAACAGTATTGGCATGTACTAGGGTACTTAGGCACAATAAACTACTAAAAATTATGGCTTTCATCTCCGTGAGTTCCTTTTTGTCAGTTTGTGATGAGCGGTTAATAACTGAAGTTACGCAAAGGTTGCCAATGCAGGGGCAACACTATTTGCCCAAAATAACAAACGATTGCTACTAAAGGGCAAAAAATGTTTTGCCCCTACAAGTTTTATTACCAGTGCGTAACTTCAGGCATTAACATGATGGTGTTCAACAAGGGCAAGGAATAATTTACCTTCACTTAAAGTCCGCGCCATTAAAAATCAAAAGCCGCGCAATGATAAACAAAACCAGTGTAATATAACCTACATTCATTGCCGCATCAGTCACAGCATTTGTATTATGCTAAATATTGTCTACTATGAAGTAGATACTGTGTCTTTTCGCTCAATAAACGCTCTGATTAACAAGTTCTTACCTTGAGACGTAACTTATGAAAAAAATATTCTTCACTTTCTTATTAGCAAGCAGTCCGTTGGCTTTTGCTCAAAGCACGCAAGAAGCTAACTTATCAAGTATCATCAATGGCAAACACCGTTCCACTGAACATAAAGCGAAAGACCAATACCGTCATCCAGCGCAAACCTTAGAGTTTTTTGAAGTAAAAAATTATCAAACTGTGGTGCAAATCACGCCTAATGAAACTTGGTACGCTGAAATCCTTGCCCCTTATCTTAAAGATAAAGGGCAGTTATATAGTATTAATGATGCAAATTTTAATGAAGTTGCAACTATTGCCCCCGACAATTCTGCTGATCGGGTGTTAAGTTTTCATGCAGTGCATCAGTGGATGCAAGCCGATCAAGCGGCGAGTGTTTTTAATGCTATTTATAAAGCCTTGAAACCAGGTGGCATTTTAGGTGTGGTCGAACACCGAAACCTTGCCTTAAAACCGCAAGATACTCGCGCTAGTTCAGGTTATGTCAGTGAAGATTATATGATTGAATTAGCCAGAAAAGCAGGTTTTGAATTCTTGGCTAAATCAGAAATTAACGCTAATGAAAAAGATACCAAAGACTACCCAGCAGGCGTGTGGACACTGCCGCCCACGCTACAACTCAAAGACCAAGACCGCCAAAAATATTTAGCCATTGGTGAAAGCGATGCTATGACCATTAAATTTGTCAAACCCGCTAAAACTGCTTTGTTAGATATTATTCATTTCTAAGTTATCCACAGCCTCACAGAAGCTTAACAAAGCGCGTGTGGCTAAGTTATTCATATTAGAAACAAGCAATTGATTATTAAAAAGATTTTTTATTTTCAGGGCAATGTTGCTAACATATTGAAAAACAATAGAAAATAAATTTTGTCTAAAAAATAGACAATGTAAGAAAACTGTAATAAAAACCGTAACTAAGCCCAGCCAAAATTGAGTTATCCACAGAGTTATCCACAGCTTTTGTGGATAACTCTGTCATAAAGCCGACAAAACTCGCCTATTCACACTCATGAATGTTGTTACTGATAACGCACAGCGCGACAAACCATTGATTTTTAAAGTTGCTATACCTGCTTCCCCTTGTTATCAACTATTTGATTATCTCGCGCCTGATAACAACAATTATGATGAGCAGTGGCTGGGTTGTCGGGTCGTTGTGCCTTTTAGCAAAGGCAACATCACCAAAATCGCCTGTTTAATGGCTATTGCCGAGCAGAGTGACTATGAGTTTGAGCAACTCAAACGCGTCAGTGAAATTTTAGACCTTAAGCCTTTGTTATCTAAACTCGATTTAGATTTTATGCAGTGGCTGAGTCGTTATTATCATTATCCTTTAGGAACAGTGATTAACGTGGCCTTTCCTAGCGCGTTACGTCAAGGCAAAGCGGCGGTTATCAATACGCGCACTCGAAAAAGCCCAAAGCCGTCTTTGTCGGTTGATAGCGTCATTATTTGTAATAGTGCGCAACAAACCGCTGTGGATAAAGTGTGCGCGGGGCTAGGACAGTTTGGCGTGTTTTTATTAGAAGGAGTGACAGGCAGTGGTAAGACTGAAGTTTATATGCAAATCATCGCGCAAGTGCTGGCGCGTGGACAGCAAGTGTTAGTGCTAGTCCCTGAAATTAGCTTAACACCGCAATTAGAAGCGCGTTTTTGGCAACGTTTCAAACAAAGCATTAGCATTTCCCATTCAGGTTTAAGCCAAGCACAACGCTTAAACGCTTGGCTTAATATGCAACAAGGCATCAGTAGCATTTTACTAGGGACGCGTTCAGCCTTATTTACGCCTTTGCCCAAAGCAGGTTTAATTATTCTCGATGAAGAACACGACAGCTCTTTTAAACAACAAGACAGGCTACGTTTTTCAGCCAGAGACGCGGCCGTGGTTCGCGCTAAACTGCTCAGTATTCCTATAGTGTTAGGTTCTGCCACACCTTCGTTAGAAAGTCTGCACAATGCTCAACAACAGCGTTATCAGTGGCTACCATTACCGCAAAGAGCAGGTGATGCTAGCGCGCCACAATTACAGCTTATCGATATTCGTAATAAAAAAATGCAGCAAGGTCTATCGCAACCTTTGCTAGAGGCAATCAAACAAAGCTTAGAGCGAAACGAACAAGTTATTATCTTTTTAAATCGGCGCGGTTTCGCGCCAACCTTAATGTGTCACGCCTGTGGCTGGGTAGCGCGTTGCAAGCATTGTGATGCTAACTTAGTGATACATAAACAAGAACATAAGCTCCGTTGCCACCATTGTGAGCGCAAGTACCGCTTGCTAAGTCACTGCCCTCAATGTCAAAGTCCTCAGCTCACCCCCTTGGGTTTAGGGACACAACAAGTCGAGCAAACCTTAAATAAACTATTTCCTAATAAAAACATTATTCGCCTAGATTTAGATTCGACTCAGCGTAAAAATACCTTAGAAAATTTCCTTAAACAAATTCAAGAAAACCAAGTTGATATTATTTTAGGCACGCAATTACTCGCTAAAGGGCATCATTTTCCTAATGTGACTTTAGTGGCGTTATTAGATGTAGATAGTGGTTTATTTAGCGTTGATTTTCACGCGCCTGAAAAACTAGCACAATTAATTATACAAGTTTCAGGAAGAGCAGGACGTGCTGAAAAAGCAGGTAAAGTATTATTACAAACTCGCCAGCCTGAACATCCTTTATTATTGACTTTAATTAAGCATGGTTATGACGTTTTTGCCCAGCAAGAATTAAAAGAACGCAAAGAGGCGCAATTACCGCCTTATTCTTATCAAGCCTTAATTCGCGCTCAAGCCAATAATGAAGCATTACCTCAAGAATTTTTAGAAACGATTATTAATTTAGCGCGAAGTTTTAATACGCAACAAACTCTTATTTTAGGGCCAGTTCCCGCACCGATGACACTACGCATTGGTCAATATCGTTATCAATTATTATTACAAAATGATAATCGCCCAGCTTTACATAGTTTTTTAAATAGGCTAATTATTGAAATTAGCCAGTTAAAATTATCATATAAACTTCGGTGGTCATTAGATATTGATCCTTTAGACTTATATTAGACTTGCTATAATTTGTCAGAATCAAAATTTATAAGATATTTTTTGATAATACTATACTAGTTTCATATCAAAATGACGCAATGCAATGGAGTACAAACCTAGGTTTGTGCCAGTGTGTTTAAGTATAAATCTAGGTTTGTACTCCCGTGCTATAAGGTCATAGTGAATTGAAAATACTATATCTTGCTAATCTTTGAATCTTGAAAATCCTGATTCTGACAATCATATATTATTACTCACCCACTATTGTCTTAGCTTGCAAATCGGCATGATAAGATGAACGTACCATAGGCGCGCTGGCGACTTGTTTAAAACCTAATTCTTTAGCAAAAATAGCATAATCATTAAATTCCTCAGGCGTTACATAATACTGTACAGCTAAATGTGCTTTACTGGGTTGTAGATATTGTCCTAAGGTCAACATACTACAGCCGTGTTCACGCAAATCACGCATCACTTGATGCACTTCTGCTTGAGTTTCACCCACGCCTAACATTAATCCAGATTTAGTGGCAATACTGGGATTCATGTCACCAAAACGTTTGATTAATTGCAAAGAACTTAAATAATCAGCCCCCGGCCGCACTGATGGATATAATCGCGGCACAGTTTCTAAATTATGATTAAAGACATCACAAGCTTGCTCAGTTAATAATTTAATTGCTATGTCTAAACGTCCCCGAAAATCAGGCACTAATATTTCTATTTTAGTATTGGGTGTTTGCTTTCTAATGGCTTTAATACATTGAGCAAAATGTCCCGCGCCACCATCGCGTAAATCATCTCTATCAACCGAAGTAATCACCACATAACGTAACGTCATAGCTTTAATCGCATCGGCTAATTGCGCGGGTTCATCTTGATTTAAGGGCAAAGGTTTTCCGTGCGCCACATCACAAAAGGGACAACGACGGGTACATAAATCACCCATAATCATAAACGTTGCCGTACCGTGACTAAAACATTCGGCTAAATTAGGACAAGCGGCTTCTTCACAAACGCTATGTAATTGCCGTTCGCGTAATAATTGTTTTATGCGATTAATATTATCGTCATTGCTTAATTTAATGCGTATCCATTCAGGCTTGCGTAATACGGTTTCACTAGGGATTACTTTGACAGGAATACGCGCTAGTTTTTCACTATTACGTTGATGAGAATTGGGAGTAGAGCGAGACGGTGCATTATGACTCATAGGGTATAGTGCCTCAAAAGAGTAGGTCGTATAAAAAATAGACAATTGTGTATAATATAAAAAATCACAAAATATAGATATAAAGAAAGGTGGCGAGCATAAAAATAAAATTTAAGAAATATTTTAGCGTTGCGTAGCTTTTCATGGAAAGCAAAAAGGACGGCATCGATATAATAATTGTGAGTGTAGTTCAGTTAGGATACAGTAATAAAGCCTGTGCAGTAGATATTAATACCAATGATGGTATAAGAGATATTGTAAGCGTTACAGAATACGTCAAAATACAATAATTCAAGAAATAAAAAAAGAAGTTGAAGTTAATGAAAAGCTAATTGGCAACTTAATTGAAAAATTACTATAGAAATTTGGTAGTGCTTCAAAAGAGTAGATTTTAACAAAACGCCATTTTAGCTGGAGTTCAAACCTAGGTTTGAACTCCGAAAGGTTTAATATTAACTAACCTACTTTTTTGATGCACTACCAGAAATTTGTATTAGCGTCGAAGTTGATAAACAATCGGAGTTTTGTAAAAAAGCAAAAATTAATATTAGCATTATTGCAACACAGCTATTAAGGTATTAACTATTTAAATAGCAGGAGTTCAAACCTTAAGTTTGAACTCCAACTTATATTAAGCCGCTTTACCTACCGCAGTCGCTTCAGGCACTTCTATTAATCGACCTGATTTAACGTCATAAATATAACCATAAACAGGAATATCAGAAGGCACTAAAGCATGGGCTTTAATGCGTTGCACGTCTTCTAATACGCTTTGAGCTTGGTCTTTAATAGTCAACCATGAAATATGATTACCTTCAGCAGAGCCGCCGCCTTCACAGCAATCATGCCAGCCATTTTCATCAATGCTGGCTGTTTTTAAACTGGTTGCCAATAAACCGCGCATAATGTCATCGGTAAATAATTCCATGCCGCAATCGGTGTGATGAATCACAAACCACTCTTTAGTGCCGAGTAATTTATAAGAAATAACCAAGGAGCGAATCGCATCATCGCTGGCTCTACCGCCTGCATTACGAATAACATGCGCATCGCCTTCGCTTAAACCTGCGTATTTAGCAGGGTCTAAACGCGCATCCATGCAGGTTAAAATAGCAAAACGCCGCGCAGGTGGCAGGGGCAAATCGCCTTTTTCAAAACTTGCCGCGTAACCACGGTTAGCCAGTAATACTTCGTTTAATATCTCACTCATAAAAGTCTCCTGTTGATTATTATTAAATTATTGGAAAGCGATTTCAGTTATCGAGATAACCCTCAAGAGTTATACGACAAAAACAGCCTAACACAAGCTTCTTTAAAACTCTATTGCCTTTATTTGTGTGGAATTTAATGTCAATTATTAAATACTTTAATTTAAACAATAGATTATCTGTAAATTCTGCCGCACCTTTCTCGAACTTAGCCAATTCATGCTATGATGATTTCACCATCATTTTGAAAAAAAGGTACACATGAAAGCAAATATAGGATTAATTGGTTTGGCTGTAATGGGTCAAAATTTAGTGCTGAATATGGACGACCACGGCTTTAAAGTCGCGGTTTATAATCGCACCATTAGCGTAGTCGATGATTTTATTAACGGCACCGCTAAAGATACCGCCGTTATCGGTACACATTCTTTAGAAGAATTAGTTGGCAGCTTAGAATCGCCTCGCGTGGTGATGTTAATGGTTAAAGCAGGTGAAGTGGTTGATCAATACATTGAAAAACTCGTCCCCTTATTAGATCAAGGCGATATTATTGTTGATGGTGGTAATTCATTATTTACAGATACTAATCGCAGAACCACTGCCTTAGCTGAGCAAGGTATTTTATATATCGGCACTGGCGTATCGGGTGGTGAAGAAGGCGCGAGAAACGGCCCTTCCATTATGCCGGGAGGTAACAAAGCCGCGTGGAATACCGTTAAAGCTATTTTCCAATCAATTAGTGCGCAGGTTGATAATCAACCTTGTTGCGAATGGGTCGGCGATAACGGCGCGGGACACTACGTTAAAATGGTTCACAACGGTATTGAATACGGCGATATGCAGTTGATTTGCGAAGCTTATCAATTATTGTCCGAAGGCTTAGGTTTAAGTGCTGATGAATTGCACAGCATTTTTGCGGAATGGAATAACGGCGCATTAAGTTCGTATTTGATTGAAATCACTGCGGGTATTTTGGCTTATAAAGACGAAGATGGTCTGCCCTTAGTTGATAAAATTTTAGACACCGCAGGACAAAAAGGCACAGGCAAATGGACAGGCATTAATGCTTTAGACTTAGGCATTCCCTTAACCTTAATTGGTGAATCCGTATTTGCGCGTTGCCTCTCCGCGCAAAAAGATGAACGCGTTGCCGCCGCGAAAGTGCTGCCCAAACCCGCCGCAAGTTTCACAGGCGATAAAGCCACCATGATAGACGCGATTCGTGACGCGCTCTATGCCGCAAAAATCATTTCTTACGCGCAAGGTTTCCGTTTAATGCGTGAAGCCTCTAAAGAATACAACTTAGCCCTCAACTACGGCGAAATCGCTTTGATGTGGCGCGGCGGTTGTATTATCCGCAGTCAATTCTTAAATGACATCAAACAAGCCTACGTTACTAATCCCGATTTAGAAAACCTATTACTGGCAGATTTCTTTGTCGATGCCATGCAAAAAGCCGAAGCTGGCTGGCGTAAAGCAGTAATTTTAGGCATAGAACTGGGCATCCCAACCCCTGCATTCTCGTCTGCATTAGCCTATTTTGACGGCTATCGCAGTGAGCGTTTGCCAGCCAATTTATTGCAAGCGCAACGTGATTATTTTGGGGCGCATACTTATGAGCGTACCGATAAACCACGCGGTGAATTCTTCCACACCGATTGGACAGGACAAGGCGGCAAAGTCGCTTCAACCACTTATACGGTTTAATAGTGTCCACGAAAAGCACCAAAGACACGAAAAATAGAGTTTTCTTTTTTCGTGCTTTTTGTGTTTTTCGTGGAAAAAAATAAATCGGTGTTTAATTATACGACTGCCAGTCCTTAAAAAGACTGGCAGTCGTTTTAGCACCAATTATAGGGGTGATTCATTCGCCCCTATTTAATAATAACGTTTGCAATTAATAACAATAAAAAAAGGATTAACTCATGTGTTGGAGCGGAGAAGCGTCGGGAGTATTAGCCGCCGCTGGATTAACCACGGCAGTTTATGTCGCTTATAAAGGCGAATCTAAAGAATTATGGATTCCATTAACCTATTTTGCCTTAATGGAATTATTACAAGCGGTTACTTATATCTATATTGATTTATGCGGTAATCCCAGTAATCAAATACTCACCATGCTAGGGTATTTACATGTGGCGTTTCAGCCATTTTTTGTGAATATGGTAGCTATGTATTTTATTCCTGAGAGTATTAAATTAAAAATACGCACCGTGGTTTATACCCTATGCGCGGTGAGTTCTATTTTAATGTTAATTAAAATGTATCCGTTTGATTGGGCGGGCAATTGTAATATCGGTGTGGAAGGTTTTTGTGGCCCGCATGTTTGCTCAGTACATGGCGCGTGGCATATTGCATGGCAAATGCCTTTGAATGGTTTATTATCAAATCCTATTACTTGGTTATTTAATTTTGAATGGGGCTTGCATGTATTGTCTTATATTGCCTTTGCCTTCTGTATGCCTGTACTTTATGGCTCATGGCGATTTGTAGGTTTTCATTATTTAATCGGGCCATTCATTTCAGATATTACTACCGATGACCCTAACGAATATGCCGCTGTGTGGTGTTTATTTTCAATTGCGTTGTGCGTGTCGGTTATTAAAACGCCAATTAGAAAATATCTGCATGTTAAGAAATGGTTTTTCTATAAAAACCATATTGGTGATGCGTTGTAGGTGAATTAAAAGGGTAGGTGTAGAATTATTCTGCACCTATCGAATCTCTAAAAGAAAACGACAATATTTAAAAGAGACTAATAATGAGTGATAAAACAGTAAAACAATTAGCAGACATTGTTAAAATTCCGTTAGATAGATTATTAGTACAATTAAAAGAAGCAGGACTTACTGCCAATAAAGCCGATGATATTATTAGTGAAGCTGAAAAAGCTCAGTTATTGGTACATTTACGCAAACGACATGGCAAAGCCGAAGAAGAGGCTTTGCGCCGTGTGGCGTTAGAACGGCGTAAAGTCACTGAAATTAAACAGGCAAAACCTTCGGGTAGCACAAATAAAACTATTAAAGTACGAACGCCATTAATAAAAATAGATTTACCTAATTCTATCTCTTTAGAACCACCTAAAGCTATATTAACTAACTCAGTGATTGATGATATAAAAATTTCAGAAATTAATAATGAATTATTAGAAGGCGAAGATTCATTAAACAATCACATTTTGTCAACAACAGATAATATTGGTCAATACCCACATGTTGTCATTAAATTAACGAAGGAACAATTTAGTATTTTTGAACTAAAAAGACGCTATGATAAAACACCTAAAACATTAATTATGAATCCTGATTTTCAAAGAAATGATGTTTGGAATTCAAAGCAAAAATCGGAATTAATAGAATCAATTTTAATGGGTATTCCTATTCCAATTATTTATTTGTTTGAAAATACTAAAGGGGAAAAACAAGTAGTCGATGGAAGACAACGATTAAGTACTATTTTTGATTATCTTGACAATAAGTTTTTATTGACAGAGCTTAACATATTAAAAACAGAAACGGGTAACAAATTTAAGGATTTGAATACACAATTACAATCTAAAATAGAAGATTATCAAATTCAGTCTTATACCATACAACCGCCTACACCAGAAAAAGTTAAATTCGATATTTTTGATAGAGTTAATCGAGGAGGTACGCGATTAAATAACCAAGAAATGCGAAATGCGCTTTATTTAGGAAATGCCACTTCATTATTAGAAACGTTATCAACTTCCCAATACTTTTTAAATGCCACAGGTAAAGGATTATCGCCAAAAAGAATGAAAGATAAATATGTTATTCTTCGATTTATCGGATTTTATTTGTTGAAAAATAAGTTAATAGATACGCAATATAAAAGCGATATTGACGAATTTTTGGCAGAGGTTATGGAGTTCATTAATAAAAGTAATAATGAACTTTTAGATGATTTAATCAATAAATTCAAACTATCAATGAATAATTGCTATTATATATTAGGTGAGGATGCTTTTAGGTTTAATAGTTCTAAAGAGAGTAGAAGACCTATTAATATGGTTTTATTTGAGACAATAAGTTATATACTTAGTATTGAATTGCCAAAAACAATTAATATTGATAAGTTAAAAAAAGAGTTGGAAAATTTTAAAAAAATAATGGAAGATCGTAATAAACTAGGCTCAGTTGATACTACAAAATCGGTTGATTATCGTTTTTTTCAAGCAGATAAAGTAAGAGAGCGATTACAAAATGCTTAAACAATTATCAATTAAGAATTTTAAAAGTATTGGCAATCAAAGCTTTGAATTAAAGCCTTTGACTATATTGACAGGATTAAACTCAACGGGGAAATCATCGGTTATTCAAAGTATCTTATTGTTAAGCAAACACGCATCACGCAGAAATCAAGGTTTAGTCAGTGATTATGTAGAGAATTTTTCTGATTTTAGTGAAATACGCAATAAATACCTTAATGCAAAATCACTCAGTATTAAAGCCAAAAATGAACAACATACATTCTCGTTATCAATGGATTATGATAAAACTACTTTCACCCCAAAAAAAGAATGTAGTGATTTGAATTTTGAAGATAAACTTTATTATGTTTCTGCCAATAGAATTGGTCAAGAATCACTGGCTAGTTTTAGTAAAGAACAAAAAACAGGACGGCATGGCGAATACATTTTTGGTTATTTTGAAAGCAATAAAGATAAACCCTTATTTTCAGATATTATTAAATTTAAAGACTCTAGTACCTTAAAATATCAGGTCAATGGCTGGCTTAATTATATTCTTGAGTTATCCATTAATTTGCAAACCGACAAAATAACCGCCACGCATGTGCGTGTCTCTTTTGATGTTGATGGTATTAATGATATTAATCCTTTTAATATCGGCGCGGGTAATAGTTATTTAGCAAAAATATTAATCACAGGTTTGCTGTGCAATAAAGACGATATTTTGTTAATAGAAAATCCTGAAATTCATTTGCATCCTAAAGCGCAATCAAGACTAGGTGAGTTTTTTGCATGGCTTGCTCAAAATGGTATTCAATTAATTGTTGAAACCCATAGCGAACATTTAATTAATAAACTAAGACATCAAGTTTATAGAAAAATGTTAGATGCTGATAATATCACTATTTATTATAAAGAATCTATTACCAAAGATTTTATGAACATTGCTATTAATAATAGCGGTCATTTTATAAATAGTGCAGGTGAAAGAATGCAGTTTCCATCGGGTTTTTTTGATTCCACTTTAAAAGAGTTACTCGAAATAGGATGAGCCAGTATTCTTTAGCCCTTAGTGATAAGTTATTAAAAGTCTATTTTGATTTTAAAGCGGGTAGCGTGAGTGACGCGTGCTTATTAGAAAAATTTTTGAGTTATTATCACGCACCTTTTATAACTTCGGTTAATCAATTAGAAGCGATTAATCACCAAGATAATAGTTTGATGCCACAATTAACCGCTCAAGGTTATATTTCTGATACACTAGAACAACTTGCTCAAAAAACTATTTACAAAATCATTCTAAATACTGAACGCTCAGATTATCCCTACGTTAATATTTTAAATGATAAAATTGAAAAGAATTTTAGCCTTAGTTTTAAATGCTCAGAAAATAGAAATAAGGCACATGATTTAATTAGAGCTTTATGCGCCGATGCAACATCTATTTTAATTTATGATAAATACTTTATTAAGCAATGGTCTGGAGCTAAAAGTTTTTTCAATCTATTGCCTGATAAAACATTGACAATTTTCTATATTAAAAATCAATTGCAACAAACGCAGATAACTGAATTAAAATCCATTAATGCTCAATGGATAATTAAACAAGATACACGAAATAAACTAAAAAATTCTCACGATAGGTATTTAATTATTGATAATAGAATAGAAATAATTTTAAGCAGTGGCTTTGATTATTTATTTGATACCAGTAAAGACTTAAACTGTTTAGTTAGAGAAGTTAAATAAAAATCTAGTAGGCACACCATGAACACAGTAGCGGCAATCACGCATTACTCAATTGAAGAATATTTAGCAGCAGAAGAACAGGCTAATTTTAAAAGCGAATATTATGCAGGGGAAATTTATCCAATGGCGGGCGGCACACTTAATCATAATCAAATCATCATTAATCTCTGTATTATTTTTGGACTGGCTTTTAAGAAAAAAGATTATCGTGTTTTTGCAGGGGATGTAAAACTCTATATTCCTCCCAGCGAATCATTTACTTATCCTGATATAGTCGTCATAAAAGGACAACCGAATTATTGGCAAGAACGCCGCGATAGTATTACTAATGCAACTTTAATTATCGAAGTATTATCTAACAGTACCAAAGATTATGACCGTGCGGGTAAATTTGAAATCTATCGTAATTTAAGTGAATTACAAGATTATATTTTAATCAGTCAAGATAAAATTCATATTGAACACTTTGTTAAGCAAGCTCCGCAACAATGGTTATTAACTGAATATAATAACTTAGACGCTGTTTTTACTATTAGTCAATTAAATGACAGTCTCGCGGTTACTGATATTTACGATAAAGTTATTTTTGAATAATTATTAATTAATAACGCGAACAGAGCATTCACATGACCACTTTCATAAGCCCCGACACCGTAATAACGAATTACCATCATCTTTTAAATGACGGGCGGGTGCAATGTGATTTATGCCCGCGTTTTTGTAAATTACACGAAGGGCAACGCGGCTTATGTTTTATAAGACAAGCCATTAATAAACAAATCGTCATGACCAGTTATGGGCGTTCCAGCGGCTTTGCCATAGACCCTATTGAAAAAAAGCCCTTAAATCATTTCTTACCCAATACCCCGATATTATCATTTGGTACGGCTGGCTGTAATTTAGCTTGTAAATTTTGTCAAAACTGGGATATTAGTAAATCGCGCGAAATGGATACTTTAATGCGTCAAGCCCAACCTAATGCCATAGCAAAAGCGGCATTAGATTATGGCTGTGATAGCGTGGCTTATACTTATAATGACCCGATTATTTTTCATGAATATGCTATAGATATTGCCTTGGCTTGTCGTGAATTAGGCATTAAATCAGTGGCAGTATCCTCGGGTTATGTTTGCGCTGAGCCTAGGGCTGAATTTTATAATTTAATGGATGCTGCTAATATTGATTTAAAAGCCTTTAGTGAGGATTTTTATTACCGTATTACAGGTGGACATTTACAGCCTGTTTTAGAAACTTTACAGTATATTAAACAAGAAACCAAAGTCTGGTTAGAATTAACCACTTTATTAATTCCCGATGAAAATGATTCTGAAAAAGAATTAGAAGCCATGAGCCAATGGGTATTTGAAAATTTAGGTGCAGATGTGCCGATGCACTTCACTGCTTTTCATCCTGATTGGAAAATGCGTGATAAAAAAGCAACGCCGCTTAATACTTTATTACGCGCTCGTCAAATTGCCTTAAAAAATGGAATTCGTTACGCTTATATTGGTAATGCCCATAATAAAGAAGCCTCTAGCACTTATTGTCATCATTGCGGTCAGTTATTAATTGGTAGAGATTGGTATCAATTATCGCAGTGGAATTTAAATGCTCTGGGGCAATGTCGTTTTTGTAATACCCCTTGCGCGGGAGTATTTAATAAAACCCACGGCGATTGGGGCGCGAAACGTCAGGCAATTATTATTTAGAGGTTTTTATGAATCGACCCGCCGCCGTAGCAGGCTTATTTTATCCTGCTAATCCGCAAGAATTAACAATCCTAGTGCAACAGTATTTAGAGCAGGCTAATAGTAATACTATCGCGCCTAAAGCCATTATTGCCCCCCATGCGGGTTATATTTATTCAGGCGCGGTGGCGGCTTGTGTTTATGCACGCTTAAAATCGGTTCGTGATAACATTAAACGCGTGGTATTAATAGGGCCTTCACATCGAGTTGCTTTTAAAGGTTTAGCATTAACACAATGTGATTATTTTATTACGCCATTAAGTCAAATTGCTGTGGATAATGAGGCAATAAAATTATTGGCTGATTTGGAATTTGTTGGTTATTTAGAACAAGCGCATACTCATGAGCATTGTTTAGAAGTGCAATTACCGTTTTTACAAGTCATGCTTGCGGATTTTGAAATAATACCCATAGTGACAGGTGATGCTAACCCTGAACAGGTTTGCGAAGTGATTAAACGTTTATGGGGCGGTGCAGAAACTTTAATAGTCATTAGTTCGGATTTGAGTCATTATCATGCTTATGATAAAGCCAAACAATTAGATGCAATAACCAGTCAGGCAATTGAACATTTAGATTATCAGGCGTTAAATTTTGAATCGGCTTGCGGTAGAATTCCAATCAGTGGCTTATTAAAATTTGCTCAAGATAATCAGTTAGCGGTTAAAAAAATCGCCTTGTGTAATTCAGGCGATACCGCTGGGGATAAACAAAAAGTCGTGGGGTATGGGTGTTATGTCATTGAATAAAGAATATCAACAATGGTTATTAGATTTAGCCAAAGAATCAATTGCGCATGGTTTAGCTACAGGAAAGCCATTAAGTATTCATTTAAATGATTTCCCCGAAGAATTAACAAAGCATCGTGCTAGTTTTGTCACTTTAGAAATTAACCAACAATTACGCGGTTGTATTGGTCTATTAGAAGCGATGCGACCGTTAGTGATTGATATTTGTGAAAATGCGTTTTCTGCCGCATTTAAAGACCCGCGTTTTCTAGCTTTATCCTCAGAAGAATTTGAGTTATTAAACATTCATATTTCAATACTCACACCCGCAACCAAGATAGTATTTAGTTCTGAGTCAGATTTAATTGCGCAATTACGTCCCAATATCGATGGTTTAATTTTAAAAGAAGGTTTTAAACGCGGCACGTTTTTACCTGCGGTGTGGCAATCATTGCCCAAGCCTGAGCAGTTTTTAGCGCATTTAAAACAAAAAGCAGGATTACCTGCTCATTATTGGTCAGATACTATTGAAGTATTGCGTTATGAAACTGAGATGTTTTAGTTATCAACTATCCTAAGTAGAGACCTTGCATTAAAAAACCTATATTAATAACTGAAGTTACGCACCGAACATAAAAGGAGCTAAAAATGAACAAAAACTCCTAGAAACATACAGTGATTACTTAATCAGCGCATTTGATAAGACCACAGCGACAGGATTATCGTTAACACTCGATAACAAAATAAGTCACGATAAGATTACGCGATTTTTATCATCAGAAGACTTCTCGAATAAAGATTTATGGGCATTAATAAAACCGATTATGAGAGAATACGAAAATGATGAAGGCGTAATTACAACGATGACACAATAATACAAAAACCCTATAGTGAAGAAAATGATTTGATTTGTTGGCATTACGACCACACACAAAACAAATCAGTAAAAGGTATTAACTTACTTAACTGTATTTATCATTACAATGGTAAAACAATACCTTTATCATTTGATTTAATCAAAAAAACAGTAAATTATATTGATACTAAAACAGGTAAAGCGAAACCTAAAAGCGATATAACAAAAAACGAATGTGTTAAAAAACAACTTGAACATATAAAAATGAATCAAGTTAAGTATCACTATGTATTAACAGACAACCGGTTTTCTTGCAATAAAACCATGAAATACATATACTTAGAACTTAATCGTCTCTTTAAAATCCAATCGTTTAGTGGCATTAAGTGAACAAGATAAAAAAACAAGGGCATTATATTCAAATAAATTTACTCGACTGGTCAGATAAAAAACCTGTATTGGGTTGGTTAAAAGGTTTAGATTTTCCTGTCCTTTTACATCAACAAGTCTTTAAAAACAAAGATTCTTCAATAGGTTTGTTATATCTTGCTTGTAGTAATATTAATTGTTCTATGAATGATATTGAATCAATCTACCAAAAACGGTGGCAAGTTGAAGTCTTTCATAAAACTCTTAAGTCCAATACGCATATTGGGAGTTCACCTACTCATACTGTACGCACTCAAAGTAATCATATTTTCGTTTCGATTTATTCTGCTTTTAAACTTGAATGTTTAGCAATTAAATATCACTTAAATCATTTTTCAATTAAAAAACAATTATATTTAGAAGCCATTAAAAATTCTATGCTTAAGTTGCATTCTTTCGCTTCTGCGTAACCTCAGTTATTAATAAATTAAGCTGAGCATAAAGTTTTACAGATGTTGCGTTGCAACGTCTCTACAAAAAACCTATTAATCATTTTTACTCTCACAACTTTTATCAGCCCAATGGGCTGTAATATCTTATAAATTGGCAGTTACGCTGATTTTTTTCTGTTATAGGCGCACATCCTTTTAACGCTATGGTTATAATGTCATATCGGTATAAAGCTTATCGGTTTTTCACTAGAAATTATGAGTACATTATTAGCCAATAAACAAATTCTCTATGGTAGCAGTACGGGCTATCATTATGTTATTGATAGCTTTTTAGGCGCGGGTACACAAGGTGAGGTTTATAAAGCCACTTGTGGGCAGACGGTGGTTGCCATTAAATGGTATTTTCCCAGCTACCTTGAAAGTGACCCTCAGTTGCAACAACGCTTAAGCAATGCCATTAAAAAAGGCAGTCCTAATGAACGTTTTTGTTGGCCTTTGGAATTAGTCGCCCAAGCTGAGCAAAACAGTTTTGGTTATGTGATGCCACTGCGTCCTGAGAGTTTTAAAAGTATTGTTGATTTAATGCGCAGAAAAGCAGAGCCGACTTTTTATACTTTAATGAGTAGTTGTATTGAATTAGCGGCGAGTTTTTTACAATTACATGCTAAAGGTTTTTGTTATCGCGATATTAATTTTAATAATGTCTTTTTTGATGCTATTACAGGTGAGATATTAATTTGTGATAATGATAATGTCGATATTAATGGCTCTGAGGGGGTTATTAATGGTACGCCGCGTTTTATGGCACCCGAATTAGTCCGCGCTGATGCTCAACCTAATACTGAAACGGATTTATTTTCCTTGGCGGTATTATTATTTTATATGTTAATGCTACATCATCCGCTAGAAGGTAAAAAAGAAGCGGCGATTCGTTGTTTTGATCAAGCTGCTATGAATAAATTATATGGCACAGAACCTGTGTTTATTTTTAATCCCGATGATGTATCTAACGCGCCAGTTGCGGGATTACATGATAATGCTTTAACTTATTGGGCATTATATCCGCAATTTATTCGGGATTTATTTATTACCAGTTTTACTAAAGGCTTAATAAATACCCAAGCGCGGGTGCGTGAAAATGAATGGCGCAGTGCTTTAATTCGGTTGCGTGATAGTATTTTATATTGCAGTTGCGGCGCGGAGAATTTTTATGATGTTAATGCCTTGCAACACGGTGAAGATAAAGTTTGTTGGGCTTGTGCTAAATCGTTAATTATTCCCCCACGTTTTCGCAGTGACCATGCCATTGTGATGTTGAATCATAATACTCGTTTATACGCGCATCATATTGATAAAACTCAGCGATTTGTATTTGATGTGCCAGTAGCCGCGATTAATCGTCATCCTCAAGACCCTGAGCGTTGGGGTTTGCAGAATTTAACCACTAGTGCGTGGACGATTACTACTAGCGATAATCAGCTTAAAACCGTAGAGCCGCAACGTTCGGTAGCCTTAGCGTCTGGGGTTAAAATTGATTTTGGTAATACTGTGGCAGAGATTCGGTTGTAACTATTTAATTTTTATCGTAAAAACCTTGCAGTGCAAAGACCTTGCCGTGCAAGGTCTCTACTGTTTGGACTCATTTATGACAGATACCATTAAAAGACCCGGTGGCGCGATGGCGAGTCGTCCATTGCATTTTTTTTGGCTTGCCGATTGTTCAGGTTCTATGGCGGGTGAAAAAATCGAGTCGCTCAATTATGCGATTCGCAATGCCATAAAACCCATGCAAGACGTTGCCAGTGCTAATCCTAATGCTCAAGTGTTAATTCGCGCCATTCGTTTTTCCACAGGGGCGCAATGGCATATTCCCCAAGCTGTTAGCGTAGAACAGTTTGTGTGGGAAGATTTAAAAGCCTGTGGCGTGACCGATATGGGTGTCGCATTGACCATGGTCGCTGAGCAGTTAGAAGTCGCCTTTATGCCCGAACGTTGTTTGCCGCCTGTTTTAGTCTTAGTTTCAGATGGACAACCTAGCGATGATTTTAATGCCGCCTTAGAAACGCTGATGCGTAAACCGTGGGCGCGTAAATCAGTGCGTATTGGCATAGGCATTGGTTATGATGCCGATATGGAGGTTTTACAAAAATTTATCGGCAATAGCGAAATCAAACCCTTGCTTGCCAATAATGCCGAAGAATTAGTCAATTATATTCGTTGGGCTTCCACCGTGGTGTTGCAAGCGGCTTCCGCGCCAGCCAGTCAGGTAAAAAACAAAAAAATACAAGGCGTTGTCCCTATTCCGCATATTCCCAGCACTTCCACTGCCATTGATGATGTGTGGTAGACAATGACTTGGCAAGTGATAGGCGATACTGCACGCGGCATCACCCATTTACGCTCTGATAAACCCAATCAAGATGCGTGGGGATTTGCCCAATCGGCTCACTGTACTTGTTTAGCAGTGGCGGACGGTCATGGCTCGGATAAACATTATCGCAGTGATATTGGCGCGAAAATCGCGGTGACTACTGCTTTAGAATTGCTACAACTGTTTGCTGAGCAACCGTTTGAAATTCGCCCGATAAAACAAAGTGCCGATTATTTAGCCAGCAAAATTGTCCAAGCATGGCGTAGTGGTGTAGATGCGGCTGACCAAGAACAGACACCTATCAGTCAGCGTTATAGCGTTTATGGCACTACCTTAATTGCGGTATTACTCACCAACGATTATGTGCTGTACTTACAATTAGGCGATGGCGATTTATTAATTTTAGACGCTAGCGGACAAGTGCAACGCCCCTTGCATCGAGATGCGCAACTTCTTGCCAATGAAACCTATTCCTTAGGCTCAGAAGACGCGCTTTATCATGTTGAAATGGAATTACAATTTTTTCAATATCATCCTCAGCCAGCATTCATTTTTTTGGCAACTGACGGTTATGCCAATTCCTTTGCCGATGATTTTGGTTTATGCCAAGCCGTACAGGATTTTCAAACTCAAATTAACAGCCACGGCAAACAGCTTATTCAATCTTGTCTAAATGAATGGTTACATGAAACCTCAGAATTAGGCAGTGGTGATGATGTCACTGTTGCCATTTTAGTGCGTGAAGAATAATGATTGGAGGTCAGGC
>JBAQSX010000196.1:0-5218 GCA_049296695.1 Methylococcaceae bacterium
TTGATTTTTATAATATTATTCTCGGCGTTTGCGCTGGTTTATGGAATTATCATTTGCTTGGCTAGGTTTTCTCTAACAATCTGCTATCTTTTTTTCTTTTAAATTCAATGTTGCAACAACTCTATTAATAAAATAACCCTGTAAATCCTATCATTTTAAAAATTTTGATTCAGATAATTAAACCAAGTTATGCAAAGATAATAAAACCGTAGGGGCAAAATACAATTGCCCTCAAAACACAATTGCCCTTTAGTAACTTGAATTATTAAATTGTAAATAACGCCGCAATAAATCCAAACTCAATAACGCCGCTTGATTTTGTTTGCGTTGCACTAAGCCCGCTAGAGTATGCTCTGTGTGTTGCCATTGATTATTGGCTAGTAATAAGCTGTGTAAAGTAATAGTTTTATCGTGTAAATCGCCTGTGTATAATTGAATTAAAATTAAATTCGCTGTTAAATCTAAAGCTAATAATTTAGCTGTTGCTACTATATCCGTTGCTAATAAATTATTGGTCTGCTGATAATTAGCACTCAATAACCACGGCGCGGGGCAACATTTAGCCGCTAATAAACCATGACTTGCCGTTTCTATTACTGCTAAAGAATACCGTTTTTCAAGCATTAAGGTATTAATCACGCTAATTAAATCCCCCGCTTTTTCGTCTAAACCATCAATAGCAAATACATAATCGCCTAAAACTGCACTTATTTGTTTAGTCAAATCATACACAGCGGTTTTATCATAATCGGGTGGAAATAATAATTTAGTCTGCACCTCATCAGTAGTAGCTCTAAAACCTAAGCTTACTTGCTCAGGAATAGTAATACCATTTAATAATTCAGCAATTGCAGACTCACCCAAACCAATAGTTTTAATACTAATTAATTGACTGGCTTTTAAATTAAAGTTTTGCGTTAATAACGCTTGTACACTGGCTAAAAACATATTACGCATTTCAGTGGGAACGCCGGGTAAAAATATCAATAAACAGCCCTTAACCTTTAAAGAAAATCCCACCGCCGTTCCCCAATCATTATCAATGCGAATTGCACCTTGGGGTAATAAAGCTTGTTTGCGATTATTCTCAGGCATGATTTTATTGCGCCGTGCAAAGAATTGTTGCATTTGCTCAAGCGCAATCTCATCTAATACTAAAGGTAAATTAAAAGCTAATGAAACCGCCTCAGTGGTTAAATCATCACAAGTAGGCCCTAAACCACCTGTACAAATACAACAATCCGCGCGATTTGCAATATCGCTCAATAATAAAACTAAATCGTTTAATTTATCGCCCACAGTAGTATGACGGGTGATAGTAAAACCTAAATCAACGCTTTGCTGGGCAAGCCACGCGGCATTAGTATCAAGCACTTGTCCTGTGACTACTTCTTCACCTTGGGAGAGTATTTCTAAATTTGTATTCATAATTGTCTGTAGAGTATTTTAGTTGGGAATTAAGTAATGAATGCTTAATAACTGAAATTACGCAAACCGCTTATGTGTCCACGAAAAGCACGAAAGACACGAAAAATTAAATAATTAAAATTAAGAGCTTATTGGTAGTGCATCAAAAAAGTAGGCTAGTTAATATCAAACAATTGGAGTTCAAACCTAGGTTTGAACTCCAATTAAAATGGTATTTTGTTAAAACCTACTCTTTTGAAACACTACCAGTTTATTTTTTAAGAATTAAATAAAGCTGTTCTTTTTCGTGCTTTTTGTGTTTTTCGTGGAAAAAATGAGTTTTCTGCGCAATTTGCGTTAATAATGCTAAGCCTCGTTTAAAGATAAACATTAAAATGGAATTATTTTAACTATAATCAGTCTTTAAAAGTAGAAACAAACTTATTTACTTTTAAAGGTGATTTATGACAACGCTAACAAATAATAATGATTCTTATACCGTGCCTTTAGGCGAAGTATCTGTAGACGCGCTAGCAGGTATTGATAGATTAATTATCGATTATTCAAGCTCATCGGGTTCTATTCATTATTGGGGTTATTATAGCTGGGGTAATTACTCTAATGATGAATTTAATACCGTATCGTTTACTAATTTTGAATCTTACGATATTACAGGCGGCGCGGAAAATGATGATTTACGCGGCGATAATAATGCCGATAGATTAATCGGTAATGGCGGTAATGATGTGCTTTACAGCGGTTTAGGCGCGGATAGTCTTAATGGCGGCGCGGGTGTTGACCGTTGGATTATTGATTATAGTTCTTTAGGAGTCAATATTGCAGTAAATCTACCCGCCGCAGGTGCAATTTATACTGTTTCTGCCACAGGGGCAAAAATCACTAATATTGAAGCATTAAATATTAGTACAGGCTTTGGTAATGACAGTATTAATACTAACGCGGGTGGTGGCGATGATGTTATTAATACAGGGCTGGGTGATGATAGTATTCGCGCTGGTTTGGGTTTTGATAATCTTAATGCGGGTGAGGGTAATGATTTATTAATACTCGATTACAGTAGTTTAAGCACCGATATTTATCGAACTGACCAAAACTATGGTTGGATGCGTTATCAAGATGCCAGTGAAGCTAGCACTTTTATTGATTATTACGGTGTGGAACGTTTTAATATTACAGGCGGCAGTGGTAATGATAGATTATATGGCGCGAATGCTAACGATAATTTAATTGGCGGCGCGGGTCATGATACTTTATCGGGTTATGATGGCGCAGATACTATTAATGGTAGTGCAGGCACAGATACTTGGTTATTTAATTACGGCAGTAGTTTAACCGCTATTAACGTCAATATTAACACGACTAAACAAACCGCCAGCACAGGCGCGGTATTATCTAATATTGAACAACTCAATGCCACTACCAGTATTGGTGATGATACTATTATTGCCAATAATGGTTTATTTAATGATAGTTTTAATACAGGTGATGGTGATGATACTATTACCACAGGACGTGGCAAAGATTGGTTAAATGCAGGTAATGGTAATGACAGTATAATAATGGATTGGTCAGCTACAACTAAAGCCATTAGTTGGTCAGATCAAAATTATGGCTGGTATCGTTTTACTTCGGGTAATACTGAGCAATTAGATTATTACGGCGTAGATAATTTCACTTTAATGGGTGGCGCGGGGGATGATTATTTACGCAGTTTTGGTGGCATTGATAAATTAGTCGGTAATGCAGGGGATGATTATTTAAATAGTAGCTCAGGTAAAGCCACAATTAGCGGCGGTGCGGGTAATGATTTTTGGGAAGCTGATACTTCAGGTGATGCGACGGCATTAACGCTTAATCTTTTAACAGGACAAACCACCGCTCAAGGCGGTGTGGGTTATTCTATTTTAGGCATTGAAGCTTTGCGTATTAATACGGGCGTGGGTAATGATAGTATTGATGCCAGTGCTTATGCTAATAATGACGTGGTTAATTCAGGTAATGGTAATGATAGTATTAATTTAGGTTTGGGCTTTGATAATACTAATGGCAGTGATGGCACCGATATTTTAATTATTAATGACAGTAGTTTAACAACGGCAGTTAATCGTTATGATATGAATTATGGCTGGTTTAAATATAGCGATATTTTAGAAACTACCGCTATTACCTTTATTAATTATGAACGCTTTAATTTAACAGGCGGTAGCGCGAACGATATACTTTATGGCGCGGGTAATAATGATACTTTACTAGGTAATGCAGGTAATGACGCGCTCTATGGTTATGGTGGCGTTGATACCATTGACGGCGGTTTAGGTACAGACCGTTGGATTGGTGATTACACAGGCTCAACAGCGAGTTTGAAATTAACGCTTAGTGTCGCAGGTAGCGCGACCTTAACGGGCAATGGCACAAAATTGACGGGCATTGAAAGTATTTCGCTCAGCACAGGGCTGGCAAATGACACCATCAACACCCTAGCAATGCGCGGCAATGACAATGTTAATACCAGCTCAGGTGATGATAATGTCCTGCTGGGTTCCGGACAACATGTCACTAATGGTGGTGATGGCAATGATGTGTTGACCTTGAATTTTTCCAGTTCTACAGCGGCGGTGAGTTTAATTGATAATAATTATGGCTGGTATAGCTTTGCTGATAGCGCGGGTTTTAATTCAGCAAGGTTTTATGGCTTTGAACAATACAATCTCACCTCAGGCTCAGCCGCTGATAGGCTATCAACAGGGGGCGGGGACGATATTATTAACGGCGGCGCGGGTAATGACATTATCAGTGCAGGTGCGGGAACCGACGTGCTAACAGGCGGCGCGGGTAATGATATTTTTGTCTACGGCACCTCAGGCAATGGCATTGATACCATTAAAGATGCCTCAGCGGGTGACACTATTCGCATCAACGGTGCTAATTTAAGCGGCACAGTGATAGTGGGTGATGGCAGTAGCGTTTTGACTAATCAAGTGCAACTCAGTGTAGATAGCGTTAGTAATGTTTCCAGCTTATTTATCGGCACAGATGGCAGTGCTGGCGCGGATGTTACTATTCAATTAAAAGGCAGTTATGAAACCAGCGCGTTTACCTTGGCAGGACGCGATATAAAACTCAGTGCGGGTTCAACCAATTCAGGCACAACAGGTAATGACACTTTAGTTGGCACCTCAGGCAATGACAGCCTATCGGGCGGCGTGGGGAATGACCGCTTAGAAGGTAGAGCAGGCAGTGATGAATTAAACGGCGGTGATGGTAATGATTATTTACTGGGCGGTTTGAATAAAGATTTATTAACAGGCGGCGCGGGGGCGGATAAATTTGCTTTTAGCAGTGTGTGGGATAGTAATTCAGGGTCTTTTTATCATGATGAAGTTTTAGATTTTAATTCAGCGCAAAATGACAAACTTGATTTATCGTTAATTGATGCCAATCCTGTTGTAACAGGTGACCAAGCCTTTCAATTTATTAGTGGTGATTTTACAGGTTACGCGGGACAAGTGCGTTATGATGCCACCGAAGGCTTAGTATTGGCTGATATTAATGGTGATGGTTTAACGGATATGGAAATTTCTATAATAGGATTGCCTGTTTTAAATGCGAGTGATTTTATTTTGTAATTTTTAATTATCCACCAAAAGCACGAAAGACACGAAAAATAATTGATTAATATTTGAGTTTGCGCTCTTAATAAATCAAGTTACGCATGATTCAAAAAATCAAATGCTTAGATTAAAAAAGTGTATTGTGGGCGCGAATTTATTCGCGCTGTTTTTCAATAAGT
>JBAQSX010000197.1:0-2166 GCA_049296695.1 Methylococcaceae bacterium
TTGATTTTTATAATATTATTCTCGGCGTTTGCGCTGGTTTATGGAATTATCATTTGCTTGGCTAGGTTTTCTCTAACAATCTGCTATCTTTTTTTCTTTTAAATTCAATGTTGCAACAACTCTAATAATTGAGCATCGGTTAATTGTGATTTAACCAAGTGTTTAAGAAAAAAATAAAATTTCAAGTTAATATCAAACTTAGTATCACTGATTTGTATTTTAGAGGTCATTTTTGTTTTGGTTTAATGAATTAAAAATAGCATTGGCTAACGCGTTTATCACAGGTACACAAACACTATTACCAAATTGTTTATAGGCTTGTACATCACTCACTGTTATACAAAAACTTTCGGGAAATCCTTGTAATCTAGCGGCTTCTCTAGGGGTTACTTTTCTAGGATTTTTATTTTCTTGGCTAATTAAAATTTCTGAGCCGTCTTTATAATAACGTGCTGAAATAGTGCTGGTATAATCAGAATCTGCATTAAATAATGAATAACCAAAACCATTACCTTTTGCTTTATGTTCTAGGCTTCGGCGTTGATGTCCTGCCCATAATTTATCGGATATTGTGTATTTCTCAGCGATATTTTGTTCAAGAATATCACCTAATTTAACGTTTGTTTTGGGCGGTGTTGGAAATTCAAAATGAATATCATCTAAAAAACAAATAATATAAATTCTTTCTCTATTTTGTGGCACACCAAATTCTTTAGCATTTAAGATTTGACTGTAAATTGTGTAACCAAACTCTTCTAAAGTTTCTTTAATGACTTTAAAAGTATTACCTTTATCATGATTTTTAAAGCCTTTTACGTTTTCTAAAAAGATAACTTTGGGTTTGTGATGTTTAACAATTCTTGCTATATCAAAAAACAAAGTCCCACGCGCATCTTCAAAACCTTTTTTTAATCCCGCATGAGAAAATGGCTGACAAGGAAAACCTGCTAATAAAACATCAAATGCAGGGATTTCTATTTCATTTATTTGGGTAATATCGCCAAAGGGCTGTTCTTTAAAATTATCAAAATAGGTTTTTTGAGAGAATTTATCTATTTCAGATGCAAAAACAAATTCTGCATTTTCTCCAAAAGCCTGTTCAAAACCAATTCTTATTCCCCCAATGCCTGCAAATAAATCAATAAATTTTAATTTCTTCATAATGTATTATAAAAATCTCATTTCTAATGTTTCAATTGTTAATACTATAACTATTCCGTTTCATGTTTAAATCATGAATAGTTATAGTATAGTGTTATTGGCTTATTTTTAAATAGCAGATTCACGAGTTAAAACTATAACATCGCCGCAATTGTGAATAATAATTAAGCGTTTTGTACTTTTAATTATTCTGTTTATTACAGATTTTAATTAATTGCTACTATGAAAAATCGCGTTCAATGACGCGCAAAAGTCCCCATTGTCCACTTTCTTCAATTCGGTTTTTGGCTTTTTGCAAATAATCATCGGCTGTTTTGCAGTCCAAATATTGATTTGTATGTTGGCAGATTTGCGCGACTAATAAATAGTGTCTGCATCACGCAAATGGCTGCCTATTTTTGCAAATGGTAATGCTAATAAAGCAATAATTAAGCGGCTTCTTTTAGTATTAAAGGGTTGTGATGTAATAATAAAAGTTGATTGGCAGTTAATGATTGCACAGCGTAAGTTTGTCCTTGCGTATCGCAAAATTCCACTTCAAAAATATCAGGTTCATACACTTCTACTATTGTTCCCACTTGACCTCTGTATAACTGAGCATTAGGGATATTTTCCAATAAAGCAACAACGTCTAATAGTTTCATTTCTTCTCCTTTTCAGCTAATCCTATATTGAATGCTAATTTAAAAACAGCGGATTTTTGTTGACCTTCCGAATACTCAAGATTTTTGCTGGTATCAATAAAAGCTTGCTGAAAATTAGGGAGTTTTTGCATGGAAAGCCGCGTTTTTTTCTAGTAATTCAATTATTTTGTTTAGCTTTTCAATTTCACGCTGTTGCATATTATTATAGATTTTAATTAATTACTACTATGAAAAATCGCGTTCAATTACACGCAAAAGTCCCCATTGTCCTATTTCTTCAATTCGGTTTTTGGCTTTTTGCAAATAATCATCGGCTGTTTTGCAGTCCAAATATTGATTTGTATGTTGGCAGATTTGCGCG
>JBAQSX010000198.1:0-2120 GCA_049296695.1 Methylococcaceae bacterium
GAAATAGAAATACAAGGCACAGCCGGACAAAAAGAAATTGTCAAAACAGGTTGGTTAATAGGTCATAACTCCAAAGACGCGCATTTAACAACGCTATATGTCAAAAAATAGGAGAGAAAAATGTTAAAAATAGGCGATTTAATCGAATTAATAACCGATATTCCCGAAAGAAACTTACACAGCGGCATGTTAGGCGCAATTGTGCATTGCCATAATGAAAATAATTATGAAATTGAATTCAGCAATGAAGATGGCGAAACATTAGCTTGTTTAGCCTTAGAAAAAAAACAATTTATGTTAGTCTGGCGTTCTGAAACCAAACAATGGCTTTCTGCGGCTGAACGAGTAGTTAATTTAATCCCCAATCTCCCTGAAGATACAGCAGAAGAAATTTTGCATTATGCTTGTTTTCTATCGCTTAAAAAGCAATTGCCTTATATGACTAAAACAACGGCAAAATCTGTTGCATTATGATTTTACAAAAAACAACTGTTTGAAGAAATAGAATTAATCCCTGCTGAAAAATACGCAAGTATATGACTGAAATCATTATTTACCTTGACACTTGCAGCTTGCAACGACCTTTAGATGACCGCTCGCAGCCGCGCATATATTTGGAAGCCGAAGCGGTTTTAACGCTGTTGCGCCTTGTTGAAGCTGAAAAATTAAAACTGCTGTCATCAGACGTTCTGCAATTTGAAATATCAAATATTGCCGACCTTAATCGAAAATCTGAAGCGCAATTAATGCTTAAACTTGCATGGCGCACAGCATCAATACAACTTAATACTCGTCAATTAGCTGAACAAATTATTGCTACCGGAATAAAACCATTCGATGCACTACACGCTGCTGTTGCTATTGAAAATCAAGTCCACTATTTTTGCACTTGTGATGACAAACTACTGAAAAAACTTAAAACGCTTAATTTTAATCAACAAACGAACATTATCTCCCCTTGAATTAATTATGGAAGTGACATTATGAACGCACAAATTAAACCCATGTCTATTATTAATGAAAATGCCACAAAAATTTTAGTTCAAGAAATTGGCATAGTAGATACCATCCGTTTTATTAATCAGTTTTCTTTCGGTTGTGGTAATTACACCGAAGAACGACGCAAAACAGTTGATACTATGTCATTGGATGAAATTATTGCTGGTATCGAAAATATGAAAAAACAATTAAATTAATAAAGATTGGGTTAAAACAGCATGATTTTACAAAAACAACTGTTTGAAGAAATCGAATTAATCCCTGCTGAAGAAATAAAGGAGCATTAAAATGTCATCCGTTTTATTAAAACAGAAATTACAGACCGAAATTGACCTAATACCAGAAAACAAACTTGCCGATTTATACAACTTCATTCACTACTTTAGACTCGGCACTGAAAAAACATTACCCAACAATAAAGAAAAAATCCTAAGCTTTGCCGGTTGCTGGAAAGACATGGATAATCAAACATTTGAAACAATGTTCAGCGAAATAGCCACACGGCGCACAGAGGCTTTTTCAGCACGGAGACACAATGAAAGTAGCCTTGATTGATACCGATATTTTGTCCCTGTATTTTAGAGACAATCAAAATGTGGTCGAAAATTTTTCACGCTATTTAACACAACATGACTGCATTAATATTAGCATTATCACTTACTACGAAATCTTAAGCGGATTAAAACATTGCGATGCTAATAAACAAATCGAATCATTTTTACAATTTGTCGCTCAAAATAATATAGTGCCTTTAACAACAGAAGCTATTGATATTTCAGCAGAAAAATATGCGCAATTACGCAAACAAGGGACAGCCGTTGATGATATAGACTTGTTAATTGCTGGAATTGCTATAGCAAATAACTTGGAATTAATCACCAATAATACGCGGCATTTTGAAAAAGTTAGCGGCTTAGAACTTTCTAATTGGTCAATAGCTAATTAATTCAATAAATCACGTCAATCAATAGGAAACTGCCATGATTTTACAAAAACAACTGTCTGAAGTTGTGAATTAATCCCTGCTGAAAAATGTTATGAACACGCAAATTAAATCCATGTCTATTATCAATGAAAATGCCACAAAAATTTTAGTTCAAGAAATTGGCATAGTAGATACC
>JBAQSX010000199.1:0-11785 GCA_049296695.1 Methylococcaceae bacterium
GCAATATACATCACAGGTTTGAGCGTCATTAAACACAAGTCGCGCACTAAGGCTTTTTCTTCAGGCTCTAAAGGTAAGCTACGCGCAGGTTCGCCTTCATTTAATTGATTAAAAATTAATTCTAAAACCCGCTTTTTTTCCACATCATCTTTATTACCCGATTTAGCGGTTTTTGCCACGCGCAATAAGGCTTTTTCAACTGAGGCTAAATCCGCTAAGGCTAATTCAGTATTAATCACTTCAATATCATGAATAGGATTAACCTTACCTGCGACATGCACCACATTATCATCATTAAAACAACGCACTACATGCGCAATTGCATCAGTTTCACGAATATTGGCCAAAAATTTATTACCCAAACCCTCACCTTTAGACGCGCCTGCCACCAAACCTGCAATATCGACAAATTCAATCGTGGTCGGTAAGACCCTTTCGGGTTTTACAATTTCAGATAATTTATCCATACGATTATCAGGCACTGGCACAACGCCCACATTGGGGTCAATGGTACAAAACGGATAATTTTCTGCCGCAATTTTAGCGCGGGTCAACGCGTTAAATAAGGTTGATTTACCCACATTAGGCAAACCGACAATTCCACAATACAAAGCCATAAGAAGTCTTTAAAAATAAAAAGTTAAGTGATAAATAATCAACAATTACGCCATATTATTGGACGTAATTACTAAGCGATTAAAAGCATTATACAAGTTTTAGCAGTTAGCGGGGTTACTTAGCTGTTACGGCATAATAACAGATTGTTTTTAAAATAAAAATTAACAATTGTTTGCCTATCAATAGCAGTTATTTAAACTAATCACCTAAGCGTTAAGCCTGACTGAGAAGGTACGTTTCAAAAATAATACTTCAAAACCTCATTTAACTAAGCGTTTATGCTAGAGTGAGTTATTCTTAGCATAAATCTCATTAAATAATGATTATAATAAAAGACTATGCGTAAGCTCATTGATAATACCTAAAACAAATTTAGGGAAAAGCTAGAACTTGTAATAATCAACGCTGGCAATTAGTTTTATCAAAACATAGCGTAGCGGTTGCTTATCAGTCGGTGTAATAGGGGTAAATTATTCACCCCCTATACTGTATCAATTAATTCTACTAAAAAATTATTTTGCATCTCAAAATTTTATTACCTTTTAAAGTATTTGCCGAAAAACCCGAAGTATCGCGTATTATTGCCGAAAGCTCAGAGGGATTTTTTGCTTTATTACCACGTCGCCGTGATTGTGTGGTGGCGTTAATACCGAGTATTTTAACGTATAGCACCCAAGAAAATACTGAATATTATGTTGCCATTGATGAAGGACTATTAGTTAAAACAGGCTCATCGGTATTAATTTCAGTGCGCAATGCCATTGCGGGCGATGATTTAAGTCAATTACATCAATTAATTGAACAGCAGTTTTTAGCCCTTAATGAGCAAGAACAGAATTTACGTTTGGTGCTTGCCAAATTAGAAACGGGCTTTGTGCGTCGTTTTATGGAGTTTAATCGTGGCTAAAGAAAAATTAAATCAACAATTACATAAACGCTTTAGTCAAAAAATTACCAATAAAGCGGCGCGTAAATTAAAAGCACAAAATAAAACCTTGCATACCATTTGGTCGGGTTTGGGTATGATGGGCTTAATTGGCTGGTCAGTAGTTGTACCCACTTTATTAGGGGCAAGTTTAGGTATTTGGTTAGATAAAAACTATCCACGTCCACAATCGTGGACATTATCTTTGTTATTTATCGGTTTAATTATCGGTTGTATTCATGCGTGGCATTGGGTAGCTAAAGAAGATAGAGCAATACACCATAAGGACAATGAAGATGATTAATTTAAGTATAGTTTTTCTTAGCGGCGTATTATTAGGCGGGTTATTTTTTGGCGGTTTATGGTGGACAGTTAAAAGAAGTATTAACTCAGCGCAACCTGCCTTATGGTTTTTTAGTAGTTGGTTAATTAGAACGGGGCTGGTTTTAAGTGGTTTTTATGTGTTATCAGCTCAAGATTGGCAACGCTTATTGAGTTGTTTATTAGGTTTTATTATTGCTCGATTTATAGTTATAAAACTGACAGATAAAGCCCCGCAAGCTAATTAATGTGAGTTTTCAATAAATATATACAAGATTTTCACAAGGATAAGTTACTAAAAATAAAAGTAATTGTAGGGGCGAATTATATTCGCCCTTGTACAACGGTTTGTTATTAACTCAAATTACGCAGATGTTGTAAATGTAGGAAAAAATAACATTTGTCCTCAATAACAAACCCTTGTTGTCAAGGGGCAAGAAATATTTTGCCCCTACATTGATAAACTCTGCGCAATTTTAGATAGTATGGTAGTGCATCAAAAAAGTAGGCTAGTTAATATCAAACAATCGGAGTTCAAACCTAGGTTTGAACTCCAACTAAAATAGCGTTTTGTTAAAACCTACTCTTTTGAAGCACTCCAATTTAAATCATTTTGCTATTCGCGCTAAACTTTATTCTTTTTCTATTAAAGCCGTCATGAGGTCTTATGCTGATTTTTTCTCAGTTCCCGCCCGTTTCTGCGTAACTTGAGTTAATAATTGAGACAATTTCATCGAATATAACCTTAGCAAAACCAAATAATTAGCGTAATGAAACACAGTATCCTTTAAAACGCCTTAAAGCTTTAAGCAATTAATCCCAGTTGCCCTGTGTTAGCGTTAAAATAGTCTTTATAAAATTATTTTTTTGGTTGTACTTATCATGAATTTACGCAAACCCTTGTTTTATCTATTGGCTTTATTAAACCTAAATCCACTTGCCCACGCTTCCGCGCAACAATGGGCAAGCGTTAGTACACCCACCCAACAAGAGCCGCAAAGCATTGGCACTTATACTGCGGGTTGTATCAATGGCGCGTCGATTCTGCCCACCCAAGGACAAGGCTATCAAGTGATGCGCCTGTCTCGGCAACGCCGCTACGGTCATCCACACTTAATTGATTTTATCCAGCAACTAGGCAAACAAACCGCTGAGCAGTTCAATAGCAGTTTATTAATTGGTGATTTAGGACAAGCGCGGGGCGGCCCCACACCCAGTGGTCATCGTAGTCATCAAACTGGGCTGGATGTGGATATTTGGTTTTTATTATTGCAACCCAGCGCGTCACGCAGTTTAACCGAGCAAGAGCGCGAAACATGGAACGCGCCGTCTATGCTTGCCAGTGGTGATGCCATTGATGAAAAGCAATGGACAACAACCCACGCGAAAATCTTAGCCACTGCCGCGCAACTACCTAATGTGGAACGAATTTTTGTCAATCCCCATATCAAACGCACACTCTGCCAAAACACCCCTGCAAATGAGCGTGGCTGGTTACGCAAAATTCGCCCGTGGTGGAAGCATGATGACCATTTCCATGTACGCTTAAGTTGCCCAGAAAATAATAAACATTGTCAGCATCAAGACCCGCTACCCGCAGGTGATGGTTGTGGCGCGGATTTGGCTTGGTGGTTTTCAGTGGATACCACGCCACCTGCAAAAAAACCAACTGCGCCAGCCAAAGCTCTTGAATTGCCCGCTTTATGCAACCAAGTATTGCAAGAAAAATAAATAAATTAAATTGAATGGTAGGGGCAAATTATTATTTGCCCTTAATAACAAACTACATTTGTGCGTAACTTCAGTTATTTATAAGATTTTCAATTACATTTTCTGGAGTCCAACACTATAATTTTGGACTTTAAATGCTAAAAATAATAATTAAAAAATCGTAACTTTAAATAGCTAAAGCTATTTACCTTCTTAGTATGCTTTAAAATTTAAATAGCCACGCCCATGAAAAAAAATACGCGCACTATTGCTGAATTATTTACTGATTTTCAAGCTGCAAACGATGAAAAAATCAATCAAGCTTTGGAAATAATTGCCAGTATTCCTAACGACGAACACTATCAACGTCCAAAAGGAATTGAAGTAGCGGCAATTCTTTTAGACTTTAAAGTGGATAATAAAACTTTATTAGCGGCATTATTGAGCGATATGCGTATTCCGCACTTAATAAATCCGCCCAATATTGAAAAACAATTTGGCGATACTATTGCCGCATTAGTAAATGATGTCACTTGGCTTAATAAACTCAGTGTTTATAGTGTCGAGATGACCCATAAACCCAGTCAAACTGAAACCTTGCGGCGTATGTTATTATCCATGACCCAAGATGTGCGGGCGGTATTAATAAAACTCGCTTATCGCATACAACGCTTACGGCAATTACCTAAAGAATCTTACGAAATACGACATTTTATTTCGCAAGAAACCTTAGATATTTACGCGCCAATTGCCAATCGTTTAGGCATTCATTCTTTTAAATGGGAATTAGAAGATATGGCATTTCGGTATTTGCAACCGACCGAATATCGACAAATTGCTAAATCATTAGCTAATAATCGGGTACAACGCGAACAATGTATTCAGCATTTTATTGAATTACTGCAAACTACTTTAATAGCAGAAAGTATTAATTGTGCTTGTTATGGTCGTCCAAAACATATTTATAGTATTTGGAAAAAAATGCAGCGCAAAAAATTAGGTATTGACGAATTATATGATTTATTAGCAGTGCGGGTTATTGTTGATAATCTTAGTCATTGTTATACCGTATTGGGTATTGTGCATAGTTTATGGCAATACATCCCCAAAGAGTTTGATGATTATATTGCCAATCCCAAAGACAATGGTTATCAATCATTACATACTGTCATTATTGATGAACAAGGTAATCGTATAGAAGTACAAATCCGCACCCAAGAAATGCACGATTATGCGGAAATGGGCGTAGCAGCGCATTGGTCTTATAAAGAAGGTGGACGGCAAAATGCCGCTGTGGAAAAAAGCGTGGCTATGCTCCGCAAATTATTAGAAGACAAAGCAGGTGATGAACCCTTAAGCGAAGATTTTCGCAGTGAATTATTTAACGATAGAGTTTATGTATTAACGCCAGCGGGTAAATTAATTGATTTAGTAAAAGGCGCGACCCCTTTAGATTTTGCCTATTCAGTCCATACTGAAATAGGACATCGTTGTCGGGGTGCTAAAGTGAATGACAGAATTGTGCCATTAACCTACGCGTTAAAATCAGGTGAACGCGTTGAAATATTAACGGCTAAAAATGGTTCTGCGCCTAATCGTAATTGGTTAGATACTAACTTGGGGTATTTAAAAACCGCACGCGCTATTAGTAAAGTTAAAAGTTGGTTTCGTAATCAACAGCAAGCTGAAAATATTGTGATGGGCAATACCATTTTAGAAAAAGAATGTCAGCGTTTAGGGATTAAAACCCCTGACCTTAATGAATTAGCCCAGCATTTTAAACAACTAGATAGCGATACTTTATTAGAAGTGATTGGACGGGGCGATATTAATAATCGCCAACTCGCTAGCGCGTTAAAAGTCCCTGAATTAGAAGAAACACCTAATGCAAAACAGAAAAAGAATTTAGGACAATCGATAGTATCAGTGGCAGGGATTGATAATGTACAAACCAGTTTTGCACATTGCTGTAAGCCAGTATTGGGTGATGAGATTATTGGTTATATTTCTCATCATAAAGGTATTACGGTGCATCGAGCGGATTGTAAAAATATTAATCAATTAAGTCCTGAAAAACAAAATCAATTAATTGCGGTGCATTGGGGGAGTGAAAAAGCCAGCCACGCCGTACCGATTGTGATTCATGCTTTTAATGCGCAAAATGTATTAAATGATGTCAGTAAAATTTTAATGCAGACAAAAGTGCATATTTTCAGCGCGGCATTAAATACCCATCCTGATTTTTCTGCGAGTTTGAATTTAACCATTCAAATAGAAAATACCAGTCAATTAAGCGCAATACTGAATAAAATTTGTCAATTGCCCAATATTATTGAAGCTAAGCGGGTGACTTGAATTAAGGGTAGTGCATCAAAAAAGTAGGTTAGTTAATATTAAACCTTTCGGAGTTCAAACCTAGGTTTGAACTCCAGCTAAAATGGCGTTTTGTTAAAACCTACTCTTTTGAAGCACTACCGAATTAAGTATTATAAGGGTTAATTTATTATTCGCCCTTATAATAACAATCTGCTGTATAAGGGCGAATGTGATTCATCCTTACATCTAATATTTTTAGTAACTCATGCAGTTACAATTAATTAAATTTTATGTTCTTTAACTAATTGTTTTAAATAAGCCAAGAAATCATCTTTTAGCTCTTTGTGTAATAAACCATGTTCTACGGTGGCAATTAAAAAGCCTAATTTAGAACCACAATCATAACGTTTGCCTTCAAATTCATAAGCTAATACTTGCTCGTCATTGAGTAAATCAGCAATTGCGTCAGTTAATTGAATTTCACCCCCCGCACCTCTACCTGTTTTTCTAATTTTTTCAAAAATGGCAGGCGTTAAAATATAACGTCCGACCACGGCTAAATTAGAAGGTGCGTCTTCGGGTTTGGGTTTTTCAACAATTAATTCAACGGGTGCAAATTTTTCTGAGGTCGCGGGGGTTTTAACAATACCATAACTGCCTGTTTCAGATGGATTGACCCGTTCCACACCTAATATTGAACAATGTTTTTGCTCATAGAGTTTGACCATTTGCGCAATACAGCCTCTGCCTTCGTCACGAATTAAATCGTCTGCCAAAATAACGGCAAAGGGTTCATCGCCCACAACATGGCTAGCGCAATACACCGCATGACCTAAACCTAAAGCTTCGGCTTGGCGAATAAAAATACATGAAACATGTGAAGGCACAATGTCACGAATTAATTTGAGAATTTCAGTTTTGTTTTTAGCTTCTAATTCTTTTTCTAATTCGTAAGCTTTATCAAAATGGTCAGTAATGGCATTTTTACTACGACCTGTAATAAAAATCATGGTATCAATACCTGCCAATACCGCTTCTTCTACTGCGTATTGAATTAAGGGTTTATCAACAATAGGTAGCATTTCTTTAGGGCTGGCTTTAGTTGCAGGTAAAAAGCGTGTCCCTAAACCCGCAACAGGAAATACTGCTTTAGTAATAATTTTGCTCATGTTGTGTCCTTTGATTTATTAGTTGTTAAATTAATTCTGTATCACAAAGCAAGCTTTGTATTCCAATATGTAACTTCAGTTATTAAAAAATTATTGATTTTCATATTTATTTCAACTATTGTGTTTTAATCATCCGCTACCAAGCCTCCTTTCTAGGAATAATTAAAGAAGTTTCCTTGAGTAAGAAAACTTCTTGGTTCAATCCTAGAATAAGGAGGTAATATGATATATAAAACCGTTGAAATAATGCGTAAACATTGTATTTGGTTAGTAATTGCTACTGTCTTTTTGTGTTTGTTTTGCGGTTATTCGCACAAGGCATTCGAGCTGTATCATTTACTTGATGCTATCTGTATGATGGACGACTGTATGATAGGTTATGAAGTAATTAACTTTATAAAACATGGAGTAATTGTTATTTTAATACATGTATTGTTTAGTGAAAGATTAAACAAAAATACCAATCTATTAGTTATAAAACAAGTCATTTAGGAGTAGTTCAAAAGAGTAGGGAATGGAGCAAAATAGCTTCATTTTTCAATAAATTTAAGCTTACAATCTACTCTTTTGAGGCGCTACCGTCATTTAGATAAAATGTGGATGATAGGGCGAGGCATTCTTAAGAATGCCTCAAACTCTAGCTTTTCTTGCAATTTTTAGAAATTATCCATGATTTGATTGGCGTGATTTGTTATATTTTGTGTAATCAGTATTATTACTTACACGCGACCATAGGAGTCGCCAAAACGGACTATATCGTCATCACCCAAATAACTGCCCGATTGCACTTCGACAATTTCTAAGGGAATAACACCGGGGTTTTCTAAACGATGAATCACACCTAAGGGAATATAAATAGATTCATTTTCGCTAATTAAATGTTGCTCATCACCTTTGGTAATTAACGCCGTACCTTTAACGACCACCCAATGTTCAGCGCGGTGATGGTGTTTTTGCAAAGATAATTGGGCTTTGGGTTTGACCACAATGCGTTTGGTTTGATAACGCTCGCCACTATCGACTAAATCATAATGTCCCCAAGGTCGGTAGATTTTACGGTGTAACTGGGCTTCTTTGCGCCCCTCTTGATTTAACTTATCAACGACTTGCTTAACATCTTGCACACGGTCTTTACTGGCAATCATTAGTGCGTCATCGGTTTGCACAATAATTAAATTATCCACGCCTATCACGGTGACTAATTTATGTTCGGCGTGAATATAAGAATTATGGCTGTCAATGGTAATCACATCACCGCTAATAGCATTGCCACACGCATCTTTAGCGGTGACTTGCCACAAAGCCGACCACGAGCCTACGTCGTTCCAACCTGCATCAAGGGGGATGACTACGGCTTTAGTGGTTTTTTCCATAACCGCGTAATCGATAGAATCCGCAGGGCAAGTGGCAAACAGGTTTTTATCAAGGCGGGTAAAATCTAAATCAACCGTTGCCGTTTGTAAAACTTCACGACAAATAGCAAGCATTTGCGGATTGAATTTTTCTAATTCTTGTAAAAACGTGTCTGCTTTAAAGGCAAACATACCGCTATTCCAAAAATAATCGCCGTTGGCAAGATAAGCTTGGGCTATTTCTAAATTGGGTTTTTCTACAAAAGCCTCAACGTCATAAGCTCCGCCTTGCGTGATTGTCGAGCGTTTGATGTAACCATAACCTGTTTCTGGCTCAGTTGGCACAATACCAAAGGTAACTAAAAAACCTTGTTTGGCTAAGACATCCGCTTCAATGACGGCTTGTTGAAACGCCTCAACATTGGTAATGACATGATCGGCAGGTAATACTAATAACACATCATCAGCCTTAGCGGTCAATGCCGCTAAAGCAACTGCTGGCGCGGTGTTTTTACCCATAGGCTCTAAGATAATAGCAGAGGGTAGACTGCCAATTTCCCATAACTGCTCAGCTAACATAAAACGGTGTTGTTCATTGCACACTGCTATGGGCGATTGCACATCCTTTAAACCAGCCAGTCTTAACACCGTTTCTTGCAACATAGTATAACGAGACACTAAGGGCAGAAATTGTTTGGGATATTGACCGCGTGATAAAGGCCATAAACGCGTCCCTGCCCCACCTGATAAGATGACTGGAATCATGCGGTTACTCTAAACTGTTGCGAATAATGCCGCGATTAATTAATAAATCAACCACTGTTAGCACACTTTCTTGCAAGGTTTGTTCTTGAGTATTAACCACTAATTCAGGTAAGTCAGGGGCTTCATAAGGTGAGCCTATGCCTGTAAAAAAAGGAATTTCACCTGCACGCGCTTTTTTATATAAACCTTTAACATCGCGCTTTTCACAGGTTTCAATAGGACATTTACAGTAAACTTCTAAAAAATCACCGTGTGGTACTAAGTTTCTTGCAGTATTTCTATCGGATTTAAACGGTGAAATGAAAGCGGTTAAAGTAATAATACCCGCTTCGGTCATCAATTTTGCCAGTTCACCAATGCGGCGAATATTTTCGATTCTATCTCTATCACTAAAACCCAAATCACTGCATAAACCATGACGCACATTATCGCCATCCAATACAAAAGTCGACGCGCCCAGTTTATGCAAATAATCTTCTACGGCATGAGCCAATGTTGATTTACCCGAACCCGATAAACCCGTAAACCATAAAATGACGCTTTTGTGTTTATGCAATGTTTCTTTATCAGCACGAGAAACGGTTGCATGATGCCAAACTGTATTGGTACTTTTTTTAGTCATAAATTAAGAGAGGAATTGTTGGAGTAAAGAGAACGCGCTTAACTTAGCGATATTGCGCTGTAAAAGCAGTGATAAATACACTTAATTGCTCAAAAGGTAAGTGATTGATACCTGCTGCACTTTTGCGACCACCACCTGTGGCAAACCCTGAGCATAATTCATCCGCGCCTGTTTTATTGCTAAGCGGCGCACGCACACTGACTTGATAATCATTTTTTTCAGTGACACTAAACACCGCATGAGCGCGGTTAGGATGCAAATTAGCAAGTTCATTGCCAAAAACACCGCTGACGCGCCGCGCCCAAGGCTCATCGGGCAGAATAAACAAAGCCACTTGCGCGGTTTCATAATCAGGCTTGATGGCTTGCGCTAAACGCATGTCATCACGATAAGCATCAAGTAGCTTTTCATAGGTAAGACGATTATCACGCATAAAATCGAAAGGCGATGCGTAAGGCGCGAGTTCACGATAAAGCGCGTCAGGGGCAAAATGCAAATCACTGAGCTGACTGCCATAACCGTTATAGTTAATGCACACGCCCAAATCGTTTAATTGTTGCGCTTGCAGGGCTGATAAATCTAAGTTTTGTGCAAGTTTTTCCGCGCTTTGAAGCAAATTATCACCAAACGCCGCCGTTACTGCCCATGTAGCAAATTGCCCCTTAAGGTATTGATTAACTAGCAAACTAGTACAAGTATTGGGATCAGTATCAATTAAGGTGCGTAAATTTTGATGCTCAGGAATGTCACCTGCTTGATGATGATCGACATAAAACACCGCCGCGCCTTGTTGCAACACTTTATCTAAAGCACTGCGATTTTTGACCAAAGAAATATCCAATACTGTAATAAAGTCGCCTACTTGGGCTTGTACTTGTTGCAATAACTCAATATCACGTTTTACACCTGTAATTAAAGTGGAATGAGTAGGCTCAGCCAAACGTAACTGAACCAAAGCGCAAATGCCATCGGCATCGCCATTAAATACATCAATTTGCATAAATATTAGAATTTCATCATGAGTTATGGACAGGCTATTTTACGCTATGCTCTGAGCAAAGCAAAAACAGCATAGTAGAATAGCTATTAATAACGGTAGAATACTTAAAATATAACAATAATAAAGAGTCTTAATCTTATGACAAACACTGAGCAACCTTTTTATCTGCGATTACTCAACACCACCTTGCGACATTTTCTGCCTAATTCACAAGCTGTTGCCTTAATGATTATCTTAATGGTCAGTTTTGGCTTAATTTATTATTTATCTGATTTATTAATGCCTGTTTTTGCCGCTATTGTGTTGGCTTATTTATTAGAAAGCATTATTAATAAAGCCGAGCAGTATAAAACCCCAAGATTATTAGCAGTTTATTTAGTATTTTTTAGTTTTTTAACCTGTCTTGGATTTCTATTATTCTTTTTAATGCCTATTATCTCCGAGCAAGCCATAGAATTAGTTCAACATATTCCCAGTATTATTAATCGAGCGCAAACTGAAATTATGCGCTTACCTAATCGCTATCCACAATTTATCTCAGAAAGTAAAATGCAAGCCATGCTCATTACCTTGCAACAACAATTACTGGCATACTCAGAAAATATTGTTTCATTTTCAGCGGCATCATTAGTAGGTATTATTAGCGCGATTATTTATTTATTTTTAGTACCGATGATGGTGTTTTTATTTTTAAAAGATAAACAAATATTAATTCATTGGTTATTACAATTTATTCCTAAAGAGCAACATTTAACAGTACGCGTTTGGCATGAAATTGATCAACAGATTGGTAATTATGTGCGTGGCAAATTAACAGAAGTAGTAATCTTATGGTTAATTAGCTATATTACTTTTTATACTATTGATTTAAATTATGCCATGTTATTATCAGTATTAATGGGCTTATCGGTTATAATCCCTTATGTCGGTGCGACTTTGGTGACTTTCCCCGTATTGGGGGTGGCTTATTTTCAATGGGGATTGAAT
>JBAQSX010000200.1:0-59034 GCA_049296695.1 Methylococcaceae bacterium
CTTAATAACAAGACCTTGCACAAGGGCGAATATAATTCGCCCCTACAATGTGAAAACCCTGTAATTGATTTCTTATTTTAGTGCGTCGATTTCTTCACTACTTAAAGTGCGCGCTTCATCTTCTAACATCACAGGAATATCATCACGAATCGGAAAGGCTAAACGATCAGCACGGCATAATAATTCTTGCGCTGTTTTATCGTAACGCAGTGGACTTTTGCATAAAGGACAGGCGAGTATATCGAGTAGTTTTTTATCTATCATTTTTTAAGTGTATGCAGTTTGGTTAAAAAGAGTTGCTCAAAATCACGAGTCAATTGAGCGGTAACGGGAATATACCAATGTTGATGCGTGGCAAAGTTTGCGCATTTAACCGCATCTTTTTCAGTCATTAATACGGGTAAATTATCTTTAAACGTTATATCAGAAGCGGTAAATACATAATGGTCAGTAAAACTGTGCGTAATACACTGCAAGCCTGCTTTGGCTAACTGCTCAAAGAAGCGTTGTGGATGACCAATAGCGGCAAGCGCGTGGCAGGTAGAATTAAAAGCACTTAACGGTTTAGTTTCACCTGTAACTACATTAATCGCACTATCGCCGACTAAGTGCATAGCAAATTCGTTATCTTCGGCAGGTTCACCATTAACCACAATAAAATCGACGCTTTGCAAACGGCTAATGGGTTCACGCAACGGCCCTGCTGGTAGGCAATAGCCATTACCAAATCGCCGCTTACCATCAATAACGGCAATTTCTATATCTCTGTTTAATTGATAATGTTGCAGACCATCATCGGCAATTAAGATATTACAATCAGTTTCAGCCAGCAATAATTGCCCCGCTTGCACGCGTAAAGGTGCAACTGCGACAGGACACAAACTCTGTTTTGCCATCAGTAACGCCTCATCACCGACTTCTTGGGCAGTGCTATGGGCAGTCACGCGTTGTAATAGCGGATTACCGCCATAACCGCGACTGATAATGGCGGGTTTAAAGCCGTGTTCTTTGAGTAACTTAGCTAAATATAAAGTTAATGGCGTTTTACCTGTGCCACCCACGGTGATATTACCGACCACAATTACAGGTACTGCTAAACGTTGGCTTTTTAACAAACCAAGCCGATATAAAAAACCTCTAAAGCGCACCACATCCAAAAACAAAAAACCCAACGGCATCAACCACGCACCAATAACGTGGTCGTTATACCAAACATCTAATAAGTAACGAGCGATGCGTTGTTTCATTGTTGATTTTTAGGATGTTGCGCGGCAAAAGTGATATTACTAAAACCCAATTGCCCCGCGCTATCTAATACCGACATCACCGCTTGATACGGGGCTTTAGCATCGGCATTGATAATAAAAGGCAGGTCTTTTTGCGTTTCGGTTAGTTTAGTCAATTCAGCTTTCAAAGCATCCACTGTTTGATTGACTAATTCATGCGGCAAACCATCTTCACCCACTAAGGCGTAAGTTCCTTGGGCACTAATGGTAATAGTGATGCTTTTAGGATGGCTTTGGGCTAAGCTGCCATTGGCTTCGGGCAGTTTGATATTGACTTCGGTGGGCTTATTAAAAGTGGTCGATACCATGAAAAACAGTAATAACACAAATAACACGTCAATCATCGACACTAAAGTAATATCGACCCGTTCACGTTTACGGCGGTGGAAATTCATGCTACTTCCTCGCGGTCGCCGTGCATGATTTCGATGAGTTTTAAAGCTTCGGCTTCCATAATCACAATATAATCATCGACTAAACGCTCAAAATAACGATGAAAAAACAAGCTCGGAATCCCCACGGTCAAACCCGCCGCCGTGGTAATTAAGGCTACTGAAATCCCACCTGCTAATTGGCTAGGATCACCCGAACCGTGTAGCATCAAAGCTGAAAAAATCTCAATCATGCCAAACACTGTGCCTAATAAACCCAACAAAGGACTAATTGCCGCAATCGTGCCGAGCATATTTAAAAAACGTTCTAAGTCATGCGCCACTTGACGACCCGCGTCTTCAATACATTCTTTCATGACCTCACGCCCGTGGCTACTATTTGCCAAACCAGCGGCAAGAATATGTCCCAGCGGTGAGCTATTTTTTAAACGGCGAATCGCGTCTTTATCCAATTGTTGATCACGATACAATTTCCAAACTTGTGAAACCAGCTTGGGCGGCAGGATTTTCTTTTTTTGTAATGACCAGAAGCGTTCCAAGATAATGCCCAGTGCCACTACTGAGCCTAATAGAATCGGTAGCATCATCCAGCCACCGCTTTTTATGATTTCAAACACTGTGTTTCTCGAATTTAATGAAGTTGCTGAAAGTTTACGCGCCAATTGAGACGACCGCTGTCGGGTGCGACATTGCTCGTTTCTTAACTGGCGCGTATTTTAGCTTATTTTTAAGAGCGACTCAGCGATACCAAAAGATTATTGTCGATAAGCACTTAAATGTTTATTACTAACTCAAGTTACGCAAATGTAGGGGCAAATTATTATTTGCCCTTAATAACAAACGATTGTTATCAAAGGACAAAAAATATTTTGCCCCTACTTAGCACAAATAAATCACATCTTACCGCACAGTTTTAAAAACCGCTGATAACGATTAGAAGAAATTTCACCGTTTTCAGCGGCTAATCTAACCGCGCAATCTTTATCACTAAAATGCCGACAATCATTAAAACGACATTGCCCAATTAAATCCTGAAATTCTCGATAACCTTGCGCTAATTGCGGCTCAGATAAATTCGCCAAACCAAAAATTGCCACGCCCGGACTATCAATTAAATCACCCCCATTAGGCAGATGATATAAAGTCGCCGCCGTTGTGGTATGTCGCCCATGTTTAGTAGTCGCTGATATAGTATTCGTTTTTAATTCTTTATCGGGAATTAACACATTAGTCAGCGACGATTTACCCACGCCCGATTGCCCTGTAAAAATACTCACTTGATGACTTAAATCTTGTTTTAATTGATTTAAACCACTATTTTCTTTAGCACTAACTCGATATAAGGGATAACCCAAACCGCTATAAATCGCGAGTTCTTGTTCAATATCGTCAGGGATTTCTAAATCAGTTTTATTTAATACTAAAGCGCAAGCAATATTATATTGTTCACACACCGCTAAATACTGGTCTAATAATAAAAAATCACAACGCGGCTCAGTGGCAAAAACAATAAAGACACTATCTAAATTAGCGGCAACGGGACGGGCTTTATCGCCCCGCGCTGGGCGTAATAATACTGAGCGGCGTGGTAATAAAGTTTCAATACGTCCTTGATTTGCACCATTAATACTGATTAATACTTTATCGCCTACCACCACGGTTTCTAATTTACGCAAAGTTTGGCATAAATATAATTGCGCTTGATATTCAACGGCAATACCTTGACCTAAATGGGCAATCACTAAACCTTGTACTAAGTCACTCATGCGCTGTGCGCCGTTAAATGCGCAATACGAATAGCGGCAGGGGGATGACTATAATGAAACGCTGAATATAAAGGGTCAGGGGTTAAGGTGCTGGCATTTTCTTCATAGAGTTTGACTAAACCGCTAATTAATTTACTGGCTTGTGCATTTTGCGCGGCAAAATCATCGGCTTCAAATTCAAAACGGCGTTGAAAATAAGCACTAATGGGTTGAATAAAGAAAGTAAATACTGAAGACACTAACATAAATAATAATAATGCGGCGGCATGTGAACCGTGTTCTACGCCCAAGCCATTAAAAAACCAATCTTGCTCGGTTAAATAACCCAATACCCAAAAACCGCACAGCGATAATACTGCACTGCTAATTAACATTTTAATCACATGCTTACGTTTAAAATGTCCTAATTCATGCGCGAGTACCGCTTCTAATTCTTCATCATCTAAAGAATTAATTAAATTATCAAAAAACACAATGCGTTTATTATTACCCAAACCTGTAAAATAAGCATTACCGTGTCCTGAACGTTTTGAACCGTCCATAATAAAAATCCCTTGGCTATTAAAACCACAGCGTTCTAATAAACCCGCAATTCTGGTTTTTAACGCGCCGTCTTCCATTGGGGTAAATTTATTAAATAAAGGCGCGATAACGGTAGGAAATAACCAGCTCATTAATAATGAAAACGCCATTAATATCGCCCACGCCCACAGCCACCAGTTATTTAAATTATCCATAACCCAAATAATTAATGCCAAAATCGGTAAACCAATTGCCGCGCCTAAAGCTAATTGCATAATATGGTCTTTAGCAAACTGCTCGACTGAGCTTTTATTAAAACCAAACTGCTCTTCAATCACAAAGGTTTGATAAATACTACTGGGTAATTCTAATAAGCTCATTACTAATGAAATACTGGCAATGGCTAAAACCCCCGCCCATAATGAGGATTCAATTTGCGCTGTCCAAAAATTAAATGCCCAATTAATACCACCGCCTAAAGTCATTATTAATAAAATAATAATGCCCACGGCTTCTTCAATATCGCCCAAACGCCCTTTTGCTAAGGTGTAATCAGCGGCTTTTTGATGCGCGGCGAGCGCCACTTTACCTTCAAAAGCAGAAGGCACAGCGTGGCGATTGGCTAACACATAGCTGGCTTGACGTTTGGCAAGCCAAAATTGAATCCCTGATGAAAGCGCGAGAAAAAATAAAAATAAATAACTAAAACTGTTCATGATTTAAGTGTTGGTGTGTTAATAAAAAATAATGGAATAAAGAGTGATTTATGTGTTGTATCGCGCTCATGCTACACTAGCAAGATGCACTAAAACAATGTTTGCGTAAAAACAAAGCCACTTAGCTAATGAGTATCATCTTAAAAACGATTGCGCTAATGCCTATAATACCTTTGTTTTTCAAAAAGGCATGAAAATTTAATATAACCTATTGCTAATTAATACTCAGCTTATTCATTAATAACTCAAGTTACACACTGGAGTTCAAACCTAGCTTTGAATTCCATTTTTATCTAAACTTTTATTGATTTAAAAAATTGTGCCTCACTTCACTAATAAGTGCTGACCTCCATTCTATTGCCACTATCGGTAATCACCATGACACTGCATCAATTAATTTATTTATTTAGCAATGACCCTATTCATTTAAGTATTAAAGGAAAGTGTTTGGCAGTATTATCGTGTTTTATGGTAATACTCAGTATTAGCTTATTGAGCAGTGTGTTAATACCTGATAATAGATCTCCTATTTTAGTGGCTTCAATGGGCGCGTCAGCAGTTATTGTATTTATTATTCCCAATAGTTCTTTAGCACAACCGTGGCCATTAGTCGGCGGACAAATTATCTCCGCTTTAGCGGGAATGAGTAGCGCGTTATTGATTAATAATATTATTTTAGCGGCAAGTGTTGCGGTGGCGAGTAGTATTTTATTAATGCTGTTATTGCGTTGTTTGCATCCTCCCGGCGCGGCGACTGCATTAGCTCCTGTCTTGGGAGGTCATAGTATTACAGCTTTAGGGTATAGTTACGTTTTATTCCCCGTAGCGATTAATGTATTGATTATGCTGTTATTGGCAATACTTATTAACCGTTATATTATGGCTTATAATTACCCGATATTGACCATAAGCCCAGATAAAACTCAAAAAGAAACTAAAGATAAGGTGGGCAATAATATAGGATTATCTCAACAAGATATTAATAAAGCCTTGGCTGAAAGTGATGTGTTTATGGACATCACGGCGATGGATTTAAATAATTTATTAATTGCCGCGCAAGCAGAACATTTTAAACGACTACGCGGTGTGATTACTTGCAAAGATATTATGTTAAGCGAGGTGATTACCGTAGAATACGGTACAGAAGTGCAAGAAGCATGGCAATTAATGTTAAAACATAATCTTAAAGCCATTCCTGTCATTGATAGAGCGCGGCGCGTTATTGGCATGGTGACTTGGCATGACTTTTTTAAATTTATTAATCTCAATTCTTATCACTCATTATCAGAAAAAATACTGGAGTTTATTGCACGCACCCCCGATGTGACTACTCAAAAACCCGAAGCCGTTGGTCATATTATGAGCCGAACAGTGACGGTATTGGCTGATAGTTGTCATATTATTGAATTAATTCCGTTAATGTCTCAGCAAGGACATCGGCAAATACCTATTGTTAATGATGAACAACGTTTAGTGGGTATTATTAATCAACCCCAATTAATTGCGGCACTTTATCAACAACAATTACTTCAACAATAAGTAATGATAATATTTTATTTTTAACTTTATAGTAGAGAACATCATGAGCGAAAAAAACCAAAATCTAGTTTGGCTTGATTTAGAAATGACAGGCTTAGAACCCGACAGCGATGTCATTATTGAAATTGCCACTGTGGTCACTGATAAGGATTTAAATGTATTAGCGCACGGACCAGTGATTGCGATTCATCAAAGTGATGAAATACTCGCCGCTATGGATGAGTGGAATCAAAAACATCATGGCGGGTCGGGATTAATAGAACGGGTTAAAAATTCTAAAGTTAATACTGAGCAAGCTGAATTAGAAACCTTGGAATTTTTAAAACAATGGCTACCTGCTAATACTTCGCCTTTATGCGGTAATAGTATTGGGCAAGACCGTCGTTTTTTAGTGCGTTATATGCCAAAGTTGGAAGCGTTTTTCCATTATCGCAATATTGATGTGTCAACGGTGAAAGAATTGGCGGCGCGTTGGTCACCTGCGGTTAAAGAGGGTTTTAATAAAGAAAGTAAACATCAGGCTTTAGATGATGTTTTAGAATCGATTGAAGAATTACGTTATTACCGTGAGCATTTTATTAAGGGTTAATTATAATAAGGTAGAGACGTTGCAGTGCAACGTCTCTACATTTACTAAGGTTACGCACTGGAGTCCAAACCTAGGTTTGAACTCCAACTAAAATGGCGTTTTGTTAAAACCTACTCTTTTGAAACACTACCAATTATTTATAACGAATAATCACCGCTTGCTGTCCAAATAAATCTTTAAGCTGTTTAATTAAATCATCACTCGGTTGAACTCGCCATTGCTGAGCTAATTGAATAGTTGCTTTAGCGGTTTTTGCAGTATAACGAATCACTAAAGGAAGAGTGCCTTGTTTAAATTCAGATAAAATCACCTTTAATTTATCCACTAATACTTGTCCTGCTAAATTTTGATTATTGACTTGCCACGTTATTTCAATAGCACGCGCAAAAGCACCACGCGCTTGCTCAAACGTATAGAGTTTATCGAGTTTTAATAGCGGCATATTTAAATATTCATCAATGGCTAATTGCCCTTCGGCAATTAAAATCGCATCTTTATTATCCTTATTAAATAAAGCTTGATTATTTTCATAAGCCTCACGATACGCACTGATTTCAATGCGTGCTGTATTATCATCTAAGACCGCAAAGCCTCTGAATTTACCTTGTTTATTTTGTCTGATACCTATATCAATAGCCAATCCTGCTATTAATACATTATTACCTTTACGCGACGGTTGCAGTTCGTTTAATAATGTGCCAATTGTTTTAGGAATAAATTGTTGTAATTCTTCTTTATAAGTATCAATAGGATGACCTGATAAATAATAACCTAGAATCGTTTTTTCAGCGTCTAAACGTTCTTTAGTTGTCCACGGTTCAACGACTGCACTATAAGTATCATTATTGCTGTGCGTTAATTCATCGTTTTGCTCAGTTAATCCAAATAAATCATTTTGTCCAGCCGCCGCCATTTTAGTGTGTTGTTCTGCCACTTTTAAGGCGGTGGCTAATTCTTCTAAATGCGCGGCTCGATTATCACCAAATTCATCAAATGCCCCCGATTTACACAGGGCTTCTAATACGCGTTTATTCACTTTTCGAGTATCAACGCGTCTGCATAAATCATATAATCCTGTAAATGCACCATTAGTTTTTCGGTCGTTAATTAATTCTTCTAATGCCGCCTCACCTGCACCTTTTAATGCACCTAAACCATAAATAATATTATCGTTTTTATCAACGGTAAATCGATAACTTGAACTATTAATTAACGGTGGTAATACTGTTAATTTCATGGTTTTGCATTCTTCAATTAATATCACCACTTTATCAGTATTATCCATATCCGAAGATAATACCGCCGCCATAAATGCCGCTGGATAATGGGTTTTTAACCACGCGGTTTGATAAGCGACTAGGGCGTAGGCGGCGGAGTGGGAATTAGAACAACATAATCCCGAAGCTAATAAAAAATTATGTTGTGGATGATTTACTTCAAGATCATAACCTTGATTCCATTCTAAAAATGTTACTTGTACAGGTTTTCTTAGAATAATATTATTTGAATCATTATTATCATTACCTAAAACAAATAAATCTTTCTTTAAAATCTGCCACAGCGGTATTTGTCCATCATAAGTAAGCCATTTATGGTCAAGAGTACATTGCTCTTGTGAACCATCATCGAATTTTACTAACCATAAAGGTACATTACCATGATCATGTAATGCAATAATTTCGGATTGCTCAATACTACCATCTATATTCATACTAAAAACTATATCGCCTTTGATACAGTTTTCAATTCTTTTATTACCCTGTTTTGTACGAATTATTGTGCCTTTTTTTAAGGTCTTATTAAAGCCATACCCGGCAAACTTATCAATTAAATCGAATATATAATTAGATGTTTCTTCGCTAACGTCATTCTTTAATGCACCTGAAACAAAAGTATCACGTTGTTTTGCCATTTCCTTGGCATCCTTCTTTCCCATGGCCCTCCGGAGTATATCCGCGCCACCTAATGAATAGCCTGATAATTCACGCGCAATTTGCATCACTTGTTCTTGATATAAAATTACGCCATTAGTCGCTTGTAATATAGGTTCTAATATTGGATGTGCATATTCAGCTTTTTGAATTTTATGTTTAACGTTGACATAATCATCAACCATGCCCGACTCTAATGGTCCGGGTCTAAATAATGCCACTAAGGCGATAATATCGTTAAAACAATCGGGTTTTAATTTTTTAATTAATTCTTTCATACCGCGAGATTCCAATTGGAATACTGCGGTAGTATCGCCGCGTTTTAATAATTCATAAGTAGTAATATCATCTCTAGGAATTGCAGTAATATCGACTAATTCTTTATTTAATAACTTTTGTTTAGCATTAATAGTTTGTAATGCCCAATCAATAATAGTCAGCGTCCGTAAACCCAAAAAGTCGAATTTAACCAAGCCGACCGATTCCACATCACTTTTATCAAATTGAGTAACTAAATTACTGCCGTCTTGTTCGCAATATAAGGGGGTAAAGTCGGTTAATTTCGTGGGTGAGATGACCACGCCGCCTGCGTGTTTGCCTGCATTTCGCGCTGTACCTTCTAAGGTTAAAGCCATGTCGATTAGGGTTTTTACTTCTTCATCGGTGTCGTAGAGTTGTTTGAGTTCGGGGCTGTCTTTTAAGGCTTTAACTAAAGTCATGCCAATTTCAAAAGGGATTAACTTGGCAAGTCTATCGACAAAACCATAACCAAAACCTAACACCCGTCCTACGTCACGCACTACCGCTTTTGCCGCCATTGAGCCGTAGGTGATAATTTGGGCAACGTGGTCTCTGCCGTAATGCTCGGCAACGTAGTCGATAACTTCGTCGCGTCTGTCCATGCAGAAGTCAATATCGAAGTCGGGCATGGAAATCCGTTCAGGATTTAAAAATCGCTCGAAGAGCAATTCAAATTCAATCGGGTCTAGGTCGGTGATTTTTAAAGCGTAAGCCACTAATGAACCCGCGCCAGAACCCCGCCCCGGGCCTACGGGAATATCGTGGTTTTTCGCCCATTGAATAAAGTCGGCCACAATCATGAAATAACCCGGAAAGCCCATCTGGCTAATCATGTTCAATTCAAAATTGAGACGGTCAATATACACTTGACGGTTTTCCGCCTCAGTGCCGCTACCTGTTGCGCCGTGTTTAGCGAGACGCTCTTCTAAACCTTGCTCAGATTGTTGGCGCATGACATCGCTTAAAGTCATGCCTTCAGGCACGGGATAATCGGGCAGGAAGTTTTTGCCTAGTGTTAGCGTTAAAGAACAGCGTTTGGCAATTTCTACGGTGTTGGCTAGGGCTTCGGGAATATCGGCAAATAATTGCTCCATTTCCTCGCTACTACGCAGATATTGTTGCTCGGTGTAATCTTTGGGGCGGCGTGGGTCGTCTAAGGTTCTGCTTTGATTAATGCAGACGCGCACTTCGTGGGCGGCAAAATCTTTAGCATATAAAAAACGCACGTCATTAGTCGCCACCACAGGCAGACCTGTTTCTAAGGCTAATTCAATTGCCTGACCTATATATAACTCTTCGTCAGGTTTGCCCACGCGTTGCAGTTCTAAATAAAAACTTTGCGGAAACAAATCACTCCAGTACGTTGCTAACTTGCGAGCTTGCTCAAAATTGCCCAATACTAAGGCTTTAGCAATATCGCCTTGCAAGCCACCCGATAAAGCCAGCAAACCATAATGATTGTCTTCTAACCACTCACGTTGCAACATCGGTACGCCTTGATACTGCCCGTGCTGATACGCTTTAGAAATCAATTCCGTTAAAGTGATATAGCCACGATGATTATTAACCAACAACGTTAAGCGGTGAGGCGCGGCGGGGTCTTCGGGGTTTAACAGTAAAACGTCCGCACCAGCAATAGGTTTTATGCCTTGTCCGATAGCCGTTTTATAAAATTTAACTAAAGAAAATAAATTAACGTGGTCAGTGATGGCAACGGCTGGCATGTTCAATTCTGCCAAGCGTTTGATCAAGGGTTTAATCTTGACAATACCGTCTACTAAGGAAAATTCGCTGTGTAGTCTTAAGTGGATAAAGCGTGGCTGCATGGTACAAGACATATAAAAGAGTTTAAGAATGTAAACGCGGCGTATTAAATCAATATCAGCGCGATAGATTAAGTAAAAAAAATGATAGTTGACTATACTTAAAGACAATTTGAAATGGTAAAGACATAACACCTAAAGCACTTGAGATGACCGCTCGTCTTAGTCGTTAAAGGATTAAGTTGTTAGAAAATTTTTAACAAAAATTCAATTTTTTCAAAATGTTACAATCATAAGTGAAAGTTAATTAAACGATTATTGCTAGATATAATTGAAATTTATCATACTTTGACTTAGAATCGTGGCGTTTTAAAAACAAACCGACTTGAATAACAGAAAAAGCTTAATTATCAGTTATATAATTAATGGATATTAACAGCTCTAGTTATTCCGAATAGTTTTTTGCATAAGGTGCTAACTCAAAATATCAAAGAGTTGCACCGTAGTTTGACGGGGTCTATAGCAGTGAATAACCGATTATCATGCTTTTCGCGCTTACTTTGCTTATTCCTATTGAGTATGACCTTGAGTGCTTGTACCAGTTTAAAAACATTATTTAGCCTTGACGACGAGGGAAAACCTTCTACAAGCCAAGCAAAAAGCCCGTCATTAGAAAAACTAGGCAAACTCAATCCTGTCGCTCAAGCCGCACAAAAAGCGGGGGTGGTTGATTGTTTAGAACGCGTCAATCAAGTCGCTAATTTTTTAACTACAGGCGATGCACAAAGCGGGGCGACATTGTCTATACCGCCTCAAGATGCCAATGAACGCATGGTGTCAGCGGCTTTTGAGATTCAAACTCCACAAGTTTTATCTTATGCCAGTGCTGATTTCGCACCGTTGGCATCGGGATGTGGTGGTACTTATGAAGCGGTAGTCTACTGGAAAAACGCGTGTGACGCAGTGGCTAGCAAAGCCTTTGCGCAATTTAAACGCATCGGCCCTATTAAAAATAGTATTTTGGCATTACAGGGTTCTAGCACGCAGTTGCGTGTTTTCCTAATGCCAGCAGGGCAGGGATGCGTATCTATCAAAAAAGAAATCGTTTATTAACAGCTAGATGTCACAGTCACGGGGCTGTACTTAGGAGTTCACAATGAAAACTCAGCATAAACATACTATTCAGCACACCTTGTTGGCTACCGCTTTGGCAGGTGTTTTTGGCAATACTGCCTATGGTGTGACGACTTACACAGACCCTGTGGTTACCACTAAAGGTATTGGCAATACAGGTGGCATTATTACCGATACGATTAATGTCGATAATACACTGGTTGTAAATGGCGATACCAGTATTAATGGCAAAACCACAACCAACGGCGGCATTGCTAATAAAAATGGTATTAGTAATACCGATGGAAGTATTACTAATAATGGTACGGGTGGTATTACTAATAATGGCACTGGCGGTATTTCTAATACCGCAGGCGGAATTAGTAATAGTGGTTCTGATGGTATTTCTAATACTAAAGGCGGTATTTCTAATAGTGGCTCAGGGGGTATTAGTAATACCGCAGGCGATATTGTTAATAGTGGTTCGGGTGCTATTAAAAATACAGGCGGCGGCGGTATTACTAATACGGGTGGCATGAGTAACACTGGCGGCATTATTACAGATACTATTAATGTTAGCGGCAAAACCACAACTAATGGTGGTTTAACTAATGCAGGCGGTTTAAATAATACAGGTGGATTAACTAATACAGGTGGTCTGTCTACTGACACAGTTACAGTGAGTGGTAAAACTACTACTAATGGCGGCTTATCTAATTCAGGCGGATTAACTAATACAGGCGGTATGACAACTGATACTGTCACAGTAAATGGTAAAACTACCACTAACGGTGGTTTGTCTAATGCAGGCGGTTTAAATAATACAGGTGGTATTACTACCGATGCTATTACTGTGAGTGGCAAAACCACAACCAATGGTGGTTTATCTAATGCAGGCGGTTTAAATAATACAGGTGGTATTACCACTGATACTATTAATGTGAGTGGTAAAACCACCACTAACGGCGGTTTATCTAATACAGGTGGTCTGTCTACTGACACAGTTACAGTGAGTGGTAAAACGACCACTAACGGTGGTTTGTCTAATGCAGGCGGTTTAAATAATACAGGTGGCATTACCACTGATACTATTAATGTGAGTGGTCAGACTACAACTAATGGTATTAATAATAATGGTACATTGAATAATAATGGTAAAACTAATTTAAATGGTGATACCGCTGTTACGGGTAATTTAAGCGTTAGTGGTAAAACCACAACTAACGGTATTGATAATAATGGTACTTTAAATAATAACGGCGACTTTAATAACACGGGTAAAACCACCTTAGCCGATACCACTATTAATGGTACAGCCAATATTACTGGGGACACCACTTTAAATAATGCCAAAATTACGGGCAAACTTGATTTATCAGGCGCGACCATTACAGGTGCTAATCTTCAAACTAATAATGATGTCACTATTACCAAAACACTCAATGTTGAAGGAAACACGACTGTCAATAAATTAGATACCACAGGTGACGTGACTGTGGGGGGTAATCTCAGTGTGACGGGTAAAACCAGCACTAATGGTCTTAGTAATAATAGTGGTATTAATAATAAAGGCGGTATTAATAATAACAATAGCGGTATTACCAATGCAGGTAATATTAGTGGCGTGAGTTCTTTATCAGTTGATGGTCCAACAACCCTTAACGGTGATACCACTATTAATAAAAGTTTAAGCGTTGCAGGCAAAACTACCACTAATAGTATTGACAATACAGGCAGTTTCACTAATACAGGTACAACCACATTAGCAGGTGATACCACTATTACGGGTAAAACCACCACTAATGGTATTAATAACACGGGTACTTTAACTAATACAGGTACAACCACATTAACAGGTGATACCACTATTACGGGTACAACCTCTTTAAAAAATACTACAGTTGATGGTACGCTTACAGTAACTAAAGGTAGTGTTGTTGATTTTACAGGAACAACAGTCAAAGGCGTGAACTTACAACTGGATAGTAATGATGTCACCGTTAATAAAACATTGACCGTTAAAGGCGATACCACTGTTAGTAATTTAAATAGTACAGGTGATGTCACCGTGGCTGGTAAAACCAACACTAATGGCATAAACAATACAGGTGATATTACTAACACAGGCAATCTGACTACAGACACAATTACTGCTAATCAAGCAACAGTGGGTAGCAAAGGTCTAAGTGTTGCTGGAACAAGTAGCTTGAAAGACACCACTGTAGACGGCAACTTAAGTTTAACTCCCGGTCATGTGTTAGACCTGACAGGCAGTACCCTTAAAGGCGTAAATGTAGAAATGAGTGGCAATGATGTCACTGTGGATAAAACCTTAACGGTTAAAGGCGATACTACCTTAGGTAAACTCAATACCACGGGTGACGTGATGATTGACGGCAACTTAGGCGTGACAGGAAGCATTACTAACAACAACAAAGATGCTAACGCGAATTCAGCCATTAAAGTCGCTAATAATGGATTGGACATTACAGGCTCTACCAATACCGTAGACTTGATTTCCGATAACAATGATATTGCCAGTGACGGTCGAGCTCAAATGCGCTTAAGTACCGATAAAGCTACAGGAAACTCAGCGGCGGCATTGACTGTTACTAATAGTTCAGGGCAAAGTCACGGTCTAACAGTTGACAATAACAACACCCATGAAACCACTCTTAGTGGCGGCAATGGCTCAGGGGCTACTACCATGACTCTTAATGATAATGGAGCGAGCTTTAGTAATGGTAACGGTACGCCTGTACGCGTGACAGGTATAGCTGACGGCGTTAATGCCACCGATGCGGTCAATATGCAGCAATTAAATCGTACTGCAAACCAAGCCTATAGCGGTATTGCACAGGTCGCGGCAATGCAATCAATACCCGAACCTCTCACAGGACATCGTTATTCTTTTGGTATGGGTAGTGGTTTTTACTCAGGACAACAAGCACTTGCCTTTGGTGGTAAAGCCAATGTTGGTAAAAATGCGCGTGTAGGTGCGAGTTTGGCCACAGGCTTTGGTAGTTCACGCGAAATGGCGGCTTCTTTAGGGGCTGGATTTAGCTGGTAAATTGTTATAACTTAAAAATAAAAAGGGCAGGTTGTAAACCTGCCCTTTTTTATGTACAGGGTTTTCAAAATCAGTTAATTACTATGGTGGTGCTTCAAAAAAGTAGGCTAGTGAATATCAAGCTATCGGAGTTCAAACCTAGGTTTGAACTCCAACTAAAAGCGCGTTTTATTAAATCCTACTCTTTTGAGGTACTACCCAAAATCAGTTAATTACTATTTTGAAGTTACGCAGAATTTATAAATGTAGGGGAAAATTATATTTATCCTTAATAACTAAAATATATAAAAACAAGCTAGTTTTTAATCACCCTCTAATACTTTAAATCTGTTTCATAGTAATATCTAAAGTCTGAATGCGATAAGCAATTTGCCTAGGGGTCATATTTAAAAGTCGCGCCGCTTTTGCTTGCACCCAACCGCATTGTTCTAATGCGGCAATAACCCGTTCTCTATCATCTAAACTCTCATCATTTAAATCAACCGTAGGGCTTCTTGTCATGACAGGCGCACTGACATTCATTTCATCTTCAAGCCCTGTACTAATAATAACGTCGCGGTCAATCACACCGTTATGACTCATAATCGCGGCGCGTTCTAATCTATTTTCTAATTCACGCACATTACCTTGCCATTGATGCTTCATTAATATCCGAATCGCGCTGTCTTTAATACTTAACGGTCTGCCGCCTTGTTGCTGAGAAATTCGATTTAATAAAAACTCAGCCAATTGTGGAATATCTTCAATTCGATGGCGCAAGGCTGGAATATGAATGGGCATTACATTTAAACGATAATATAAATCTTCTCTAAAATTACCTTTAGTGACTTCTTCTTCTAAATTACGATTGGTCGCGGCAATGATTCTCACATTTACCCGAATGGTTTTCGTGCCGCCCACGCGTTCAAATTCACCTTCTTGCAACACTCTTAATAATTTAGCTTGAAATGACGCGCTGATTTCACCAATTTCATCTAAAAATAACGTGCCATTATCGGATAATTCAAAACGCCCTTTGCGTTGCGCAATCGCGCCACTAAATGCACCTTTTTCATGACCGAATAATTCAGATTCTAATAAAGTATCAGGCAACGCCGCGCAATTAAGTTTTAAAAAGGGGCCACTAGCACAACCTGAATTAAAATGAATCGCGTTGGCAACCACTTCTTTACCCGTACCTGATTCACCGCGCAATAATACCGTGGTATTCCATTTTGCCACTTGCCGAATTAAATCGAATACTTTAAGCATCGGCGTAGAATGCCCGATAATATTTTCAAAACTGTAGTTTTTAATTAAGGCTTGTTTTAATTGATCACGTTCACTGACTAAGGCTTTTTGTTTGCGCTCCATTACCCGCAACATATTCACGCTTTGGGCAATTAAATTCGCAATCATTTCCATAAAACGGGCGCGTTCCCCTAAGAATTGATTACTATCAGGTTGCGCGGCTAATATGCCGACTAATTCGCCTTTTTCAATATAAATCGGTGAACCAATAAAGGGTAATTCAGGGTCGTATAAATTTAAACGCCCTAAAAAACGTGGCTCATTACGCACTTTTTCAACCACAATGGTACTACCCGCATCAAGTATTGCACCCATTAAGCCCTCTCCCGCGTTATAACGCACAGGCTGAGAGGGTTTGGCATCATCGTGTAATACGCTAACAGTCATACTATCATTTTCTAATTCGCGCAGAGTAATCATGCCTGAGCGCATTCCTGAGCGTTTGTGTAGTATTTCTAATACCCCTTGCAAACGTGCATGTAAATCATAACTACTATTTAATACTTGGCTAATTAAATATAAAGTATCTAATTCCGCTTCTATTAATTGCACCCGCTCGCTCATTGACTTAATCCTCGTGAACTTTTGTGCATGGGAAAACTAATTTTAAATCGACAACCACCGTGATATTCACTATCTATTTCAATAAAACCTTGGTGTTGATTAATAATTTCTTTTACCATCACCAAACCCATACCCGCTTGTTTTCCGCCCATGGGTTGGGTGGTATAAAAAGGCTCAAAGACTTTAGCTCGTTTATCATTAGGAATACCCATGCCTGTATCACTAATACTGACATAACATAAATCCGCTTGGGCATAAGTACTAATCGTTAATAAGCGTTCATTAGTATCAGCGCGTTGCATGGCTTCTACGGCATTATCGACTAATTGTTTAAATAAAATCCGTAATCGATTTTCTGAACCCAATATGGTAGGTAGATTTAATAATGGTTGCCATTGCACTTCAATATCAGCACTATTAAATAACGATTCACTCAATAACATGACTTCATGCAGGATGTGATTTAAATTAACAGGAATAACCGCACTTTGTACAATTTCGGGAATGCAGTTTTGCATAGTAGTTATAGCAGATTCACCCGATTGCTGAATTTGTTGTAATAACTGCAATAAATTACTATGCTGATTATCTTTTTTATAGCGCAAAATCTGTTCAGCGGCGGTGATTTGATTCATAGGAACAGCAATTTGATGAATCGCGCCTAATAAGGTTTCACGAATACCACGCACCCGCTCATCTTCGCTCATAACTATTTTTAAAGCTTGAATGTGTAATTCTTCTAATTGCCGTCTTTGTTTAGTAATATCACTAATGGTTAATACTAAATAATATTTTTGTTCGGGTTCAAAAAACGCATCGGCATGAATATCATTTTCTATAAACCAATTACCACAGCAAGCAAACCATTTAATGCGTTGCAGTCCTTTACTTTCAACACGAAATTCACGTTGATTAAAACTTTGTCGGTTTTCCCACAAATCAGGAATTTCTTGTTGTAATAAACTCAAAAAATAATGTGCAGGTTCGCCTTTACCTAAATCACTCACTAAAGCTTTATATTTGTGATTATCTAAAATAACCCGTTGCTGAGCATCAACAACAACCATTGCAATCGGCGAGGCATTAATAACCGATTCAATTAAAGTTTTTTGATTAGTAATATTTTTTTCAGCTTGATAGGTTTCGGTGACATCGCGGTGCATTCCAATGTAATGACTGATTTTATTCTGCTCATTTAACATGGGGGCAATGGTTAAATCGGCTAAATAAGGTTGCCCTTGCCGATGGCGATTACAAAGAATACCACGCCATATTTTTTTATTTCCAATAGTGTGCCACAGCTCGCGGTATTGAGTGCGCGGCGTGGCTTTATTGGATAATACCGATTCATTCTTACCTAAAATATCAGCAGGGGTGTACCCCGTGACGCGAGTGAATTCTTGATTTACATACAAGATATTGGCTTTTTTATCGGTAATTGAAATCGCTACGGGGGCTTGTTCTACGGCTTCAATAAATAACGCGTAAAAAGCGTCATCATCTTGGAAGTCAACGGTTAAATTGCCCGTATTCAGTTCATTTAATGCGTTCTCTTTGAGAACATGCGCTCGTAAATGGTGCAATGAGGTCTTTTTCATGGGCATCGCTACAGGTGTGTGTGTACTAAAACAAACAAAAGCAAAAATAAAGCCAACTATTTGTAATGTTTTTTGCTTTTCTAGCGCGATTATGAGTTATTAAAGGATTTTTAGTGGAAATTAATAAAGATTCTGCAATTGAAGTTTATCATTTTGGTAGTGCCTCAAAAGAGTAGGATAAATACTACAATGTCATTCCAGCAGGGATGCTGGAATCCAGTTACAGGGATGTGTTTATAACAACTACCATCCATGCTTTCTGGATTTCGGCATCCATGCCGTTGGACGCTCCTACTCTTTTGAGGCACTACCCTTTTTTCTTTACCTTACTTTATCAAGATAATGCTTTTTTGGTAGTGCTTCAAAAGAGTAGGTTTTAATAAAACGCTCTTTTAGCTGGAGTTCAAACCTAGGTTTGAACTCCGATTGTTTAATATTAACTAGCCTACTTTTTTGATGCACTACCATATTTTCTTAATGTTGGTTTGATTAATTGCCATAGTTCTTTATTTGTTAATTTAAAAATCGTGTGATTTTATCGTGGCTGATTATATTATCTAACGCATTCGCTAAACCCACTGCACTGGGTTTAGCAAAGGTGCAGTTTAAATAATCGCTATAGATTTCGAGGAGCTTTTTGTCCATGGCTTTCTCCTTGATTTTTCAACCTTTGCGTAACTTGAGTTAATAATGAAAGGACAAATAATAATTTATCCCTACCATTTAACGATTTCGTAGGGGCAAATTATTATTTGTCCCTCGTTATTTGCCCACATTCTATGCTTAATAAATCTCAAAATAACCTTGCGCGAGTTTATGATTATCTACAAATAACTCCACACTATAACGTCCCCGTTGCCAATCATCTACATAACTATTAGTTATCGCATAATGGGTTTGATTAGCAGGAATTGAAATAGTATCTACCGCTGAATAAATCGCCACGCCTTCGGTATTTTTATAAAGTTGGGTTATTGCAATGCTTTTATCGGTCGTTAAACGATAAACACACACTATTTCCCACGCAATTGCTGTATAGGCTTTAGCAAATTTATTACTGTATTCTTTGCTCTGACTTTCATTATGTTGAAAAAACTGCATCTGTAATACAAAAACCTCCAAATCAGCGACAAAATTAATACCGCCCAATTCGGTAATTTCTTCAAATAAAGCCTCTAAAAAATCAAAACGACTATTCATCGCCTCTAACTGTTCTTTCAAGGCTGTTAATTGTAGGTCAGTATGGCTAATAAGTGGTTTTTCAGATGTCATTAAAAGTGCTTGCTGTGTTTTTAATACTGAAAAACAACGCACACACACGTTTTCGTGAGGTTCATTTTCTTTGCCGCATTCGGCGCAAATAACAGTAGACATAATTACAAATCTTGCTCTAATTTAATTAAATCCAGCCACGCAGTTTTAATCGTTAAAGATTTACGCGCCTCCGCTTCAATACGTTCAGATAAATTGACCGTTTTAGCAATTTGATTATGAATTGCCGAGCGATGGGTGGCGAGCATAGTCATAATTTCTTGTTCTAAATACTCAGCATGATTTTTAATAGTGCGCCAAATATTGCGATTCAATTCATTATTCAAAGTCGTTAACACAAAATGCTCTAATTGGGTTTTAAAAATATCCACGGCTTTTTGTTCGCGTTCATCAGCACTTAATTGTACAAACTCGCCCATCACAATATTATTAAACTCCTCGGTGAATTTATATAAAATACCATCGGCAAGTCCATATAAACGCATTTCCACATCACGCCCATTGAGTTTGTCTTTAATGAATTCAATCACATTTTCAGGCAAATACTTACGATTGGCATTGAGTAGTTTATTGAGTAATTTAGCATGAAATTCTTTTACATAAGAATAATTCACCGCCTCAACAATACTTTTACGCCAATAATTATTTTTAGATAAACGTTCATCGACAATAAAGGGCAAACGCCACACGTTATTATCCACATCCGTACCTTTACGCAAGGCATTTTTAATATCGTCAGGGCTTTCTGATAATATGGCATGAATTTCAGCAATGAGTGTCTGTTGCGCTTGTTCATGCCATAAATTACTCTTATCAATTAAGCGTACATCTTTAATGACAGTTTCAATATTACTGGTTAATTGCTTAATAAAATTATCGAGTTCTTTATCGACTTCATTAGAAAATACAATTTGCTCTAATTGTTTATTTTCACCATATTGTTGATACAACTGATAATCGGGTTTAATTAATTCTGATAAATCAGTTATTAATTGGGTTAATTCACACCGCGCACTGTCGATAAACTCTTGTTTAGCAGTGGCATTCAGATAATTAAATAAAGACTTTTCAAACTTAACAAATTCAGCCGTTTCAGGATTGCTTAATAATAATTCTTTAGCCAGTGAAGGTTGTAATTTCGCTTCTCTGCCACCGTCAATTTTATCTAATTGCTCAAGATGACTTTTTAAAGAATGAGTTTGCTCTAATGTCCCTTGAGCAATATGCGTTAATAGTGAATAATTTTGCGCTGAGACTTTAAAAACCTTTTCTGCCGAAATAGTAAACTGATGTTTTTTGGTCATTTCATGAAAAGACTCTTCGATTTCTTTTTTCTGCTGGGCATCAAATAAATCAATTTTATTAATTAACCAAAAAGAACGTTTTAACGCGCCCCATTGTGGACTGCGATTAATTTCATCAAGTAAATTAATTTCACGTCCTTCTAAGGTTCTATCAGTACAAATAACAAACGCTTTGGCTTTACCTTTAATATAGTCTTCAGTGATTTTAATATGCTGGTCATTACTGACATTTAAACCCGGTAAATCCACAAAAACCATTTCTTCGGGCAGGTCTATATCATCGACTTCAATTTCCATGCGCTCGATAAATAAAGATTCAGGATGCCCTTCAATATAATCTCTGGCTTGCTCTAAAGTAATGATTTTTTTATCATAAAAACTATCCCACTGGGCGAATAATTGGCTGAGTTTTATAAAAGCGTCTTGTTTAATTTTATTGCCTTGGTGAGATTGTTCAATGATTTTTCTTTCTAATTCAGCAATAAAGGTATCACGATTGCTAATGGCGAGTTTTTCACCTAACTGCTCGGCGAGTTCTTTAATTAAAAAACCTTGTAATTCATATTTACCTTCACGACTTAAATAATAAATCACCGCTTGGTTTTTTTCGCCTTTTTTAATTAAAGTAGGAAAGGCGGTGGTGGATTTCATGTTTTCGGGTAATACGTCTTTTTTCAAAATCGCATTAATGGTAGTTGATTTTCCCGCGCTATAAGTGCCTAAAAAAGCAATGGGGAATTGGGCTTGGGCTAAACGTTCTTGCCATTCGCGTTTATTTAGGATGCTGTCATTAATGGCAGGTTCGATATTAATGTATTGATTAACGCTGTCGTAGATTTCATAAAATTTGCTGAATTGCTGAATCATTTTATGTGCTTCGTTGTTTTTAATGGTTATTGTTGAAGACATGAATTACTCCGAAAAGGCATTGATAATGGTTTATAGTAATTGAAAATACTAAGAGAATACAACCCATATTTAATTAGAACATTAGAAATAATATTTGTATGTTAGTCATCATCCGTTTTTTGTGATGGTTGTGTAATTGTTGCTTCGACTCTACTCATTACATCTTTTACTGCACGTTCACTAAAGCCTGCTATAAAAGATAAAGTTGCAAAAAAGTATAATTCTTTACCAATATTTATTTTAATAGGTATTATTTCAGACTTTAACGCAACGAATAGAAATAATGCAAATACAGCCCCAACAATAGGTTTGAAAAATCCAGTAAGAAAAAGCGTAAGATTATCTACATTTTTTATTTGAGTAAATTGTTGTAAACGTACCATAATACTGACAATACCCCCTAGCATTCCACAAAAAGATATTAATGCTAATAATTCAGTTGGCATTCCAAAAATAACATTTTTGGAATGTAAAAATATAGCACTTAAACATATTAAAAGAACAATTATCCAAAATAGGGAAAGAAGTCCTAAAATAACCCGAGAAACAGGAGAGTTACTTCTATATAATATAGAGAGTATTTCTGTTCTTGCATTAAGTCGACTCTTTAAGTTTTTATTAATATCTTTTGCTAATGTCAATTTTGGATTATTTGATAGTAATAGTTTTGCTACAATCATTGCCTGTTTTATGAGAATATCATCACCAAAACGATTTAATAAGGTTAAAGCTTCCAATAATTTAGAAATTTCTTTTTGTACTTCTTCATGAAGCATGTGATGTAAATTATCACTAATATATTCGCTAATAGCTAATACAGCATCTTCATGACGTTGTTCAGGCGTAGATTCTTTATTGGATGACATAATATATTCTTAATGATGATTAATTATAGGTTCAGGCAAAGCCTGACCTCCGATTATTAATAAACATGGTAATACAATTAAAACTAATGGCACTTGAATGACAAGTCCAAAAATTAAACTAATCGCTAACGGCTGTAACATTTCCGCACCTTCACCTAAAGCCAGTGCTAACGGTAATAAAGCAAAAATTGCGGCTAAAGTGGTCATAATAATAGGTCGCATTCGATTATTACCCGCTTCAATAAAACGCTGTTTATTATCTGTATGATTAATGCCGATATATTCTGAATAATAAAATACCGCCACTTCGGTGACAATCCCTATGACCATCGTCATACCCATAATTGCCATAATATTGAGTTCTATATGACACAGCCACAATCCAATAAATACCGCAGACATTGACGAAAGTGTAGTTATTATCATGGCAATACTGACTTTAAAGGATTCATAAACGCTGAGTAATAATAAAAATACTAAAGCCACAGCGGCAATAAAAACCACTAACATATCTTTAAATGCGCTTTGCTGCTCAGCATATAAACCACCCAAACGATAATACATCGTCTTAGGTAATACTTGGGGTTTATTTAATAAGCTTTCAATATCAGCAATCGCTCCGCCTAAATCTCTGCCACTTAATCGTGCTGTTATTGCCACCATACGTTTTAAATTATCGCGGTGAATTTGCGGTTGTCCTTCTTGCGTTATAATATCCGCCACCCGCGATAAAGGTATTAAACGATTATCCAAAGTGCGAATCGGTAAGCGTTGTAATTGGTAATTATTAAGCCTGTCTTTTTGCGGCAACCACACGCGTAAATTTACTAGTTTATTGTTTTCTTGTAATTGCGTGGCAATCGTTCCTGTTAAATAGGCATTTAATGCCAATTGAATATCACTCGCGGTTAAACCTTCTAATGCGGCTTGTTTGGGTTTTATTTGAATAATTAAGGCATCACCTGCGGGAATTACGCCGTTATTAATATCAACAATACCATTAATATTGGCTAATTCTTCGGCAACTTTTTCGGCGGTATTTATTAATAACTGTTCATCATCGCCATATAATTTTATTTCTATCGGTTCTGGCACGGCGGTTAAATCACCAATCATATCTTCCATAAGTTTTGCCATTTCAATTTCTAATCCCGCAACGTGCGTTAATACTTGCTCGCGTAATTCATCCATTATTTCTTCTAAATGGCGGCGCGGCGGGGCTTTTAATTTAATAAAAAAATCGCCTTCGTTTGCCTCAGTAATATGTCCGCCTAAACTCAAACCCGTGCGCCGTGAATAAGTTTCTACTTCGGGCGTGGCTTGGATTAATTTTTCAACTTGGCGCAATAATCTGTCGGTTTCGCTTATTGACGTGCCAGCCTCAGCGCGGTAATCCAAAATAAAACCGCCCTCGTCCATTGACGGCATAAACCCTGATCCGATGCTTTGATACGCGCCAGCTCCAGCGATTAATAAACTAATTAATCCAGCTATCACTAGCCACGGTTTGGGCAATAAAAACTGCATTAAACCCGCATAAGTTTGATGAAACCATAGCGTTAGTTTTGAGATTTTATGATGACTAACATCATGATTTTTTAAGCTATAACTGGCTAGCAATGGCACAGCCAGCCACGCCACAATAAAAGAAATACTGAGTACACTGGCAATAGTCAGCGATAAGGCTTTAAAAAAGCCGCCACTCACACCCGACAAAAACGCTAAAGGAATATGAGTAACAATAGTTGCCGCAGACGATGCCGCTAACGGTTTGCTAAATTCAGCGGCGGCTTTATGAATACGCTGTTTTATATCGCCTGTGCTTTCATCTAAACGGCGCATGATGTGTTCTATCATCACAATGGCATCATCAATAATTAACGCCACCGCCGCCGCCATACCGCCCAAAGTCATAATGTTAAAACTCTGTCCCATGACATAGAGAATTAAGGTGGTTGCCGCTAATGCCATAGGTACAGTGACAGCGGCGATTAAGGTAACTCTGCTATTGCGTAGAAATACTAGCAACGTTAAAACGGCTAAAACCAAACCAATCAATAACGCCTCGCGCACTGTTGCCGCTGAGGCAATGATTAACTCGCTTTGGTCATACCACCTAGCGATATGTACGTCATTAGGTAATTGTTTTTTTAACAAAGCGAGTTGCGCTTGCACCTGCTCTGCAATTGCCACGGTGCTACCGCTAGGTTGTTGAATAATTTGAAATAACACCGCGTCTTTACCGTCAGCGGTGACGCGTTGCCATTGCGGCGCGGTGCTTTTGCTGACACTCGCCACATCACTCAGTAACACTAAGCCATTGTTAGTTTTATGAATTACGGTGTTAGCGATTTGCTCAGCGTTTTGGTATTGCTGATTATTAAGCAGTAAATACAGCTTATAGTTTTCTTCTAAACGTCCTACCGCTTGCAAGTTATTGTTAGCCGAGATAATTTTAGCAATATCATCAATAGTTAAATTAAAACTGCGTAGTTTGGCGTTATCGACCATGACCTGATATTCGGCAATATCGCCGCCTAGCACTTCAATTTTGGCAACGCCTGCAATGCTTGAAAGCAAAGGCTTGATTTGATACTCAGCAATATCGCGCAACGCCACTAAAGATTGCTGATTAGACGTTAAGCTATAACCCAACACAGGAAAAACCGTGGGTTCCATGCGGCGCACGGTAAAGCTGGTATTAACAGGCAAACTGGCGCGTATTTGATTAACCGAAGCTTCGACTTGCAATAGTGCCGCTACCATATCAATGCCCCACTGGGTATTGATTGAAATATCGGTACTGCCGCGTGTGGTGGTCGAGCGCACATTTAATACATGCGGCACAGAGCGCACCGCCTCCTCCACGGGTATGGTCGCCTCAATCATCATGCGCTCAGCAGGTTTATCACCCGCGCTCATATTGATGACAATGCGCGGGAAAATCACTTGCGGGAATAAACTCACAGGCAAGGCGTTCATTAAATAAAAACCTGCCACCGCGCCTAGGGTCAGTAAAAATAAAATTGAGCGGCGATGCGCGTAAGCGAAGTGCATCATGGTTGCGTACCTGTGGTGCAGACGTTGCAGTGCAACGTCTCTACGGACATGCCGTCTTGTAATTCATAATTGCCTAAAATGACTAGCTCATCATTTGCTTTTAAAGTAGGCGCAATAAGCTCTACTTGTGACTCGTTTTGCAAACCTAATTCAACCTTGTGTTTAACGGCTTTGTTATCTACTACGGTAAAGACTTTATAAGCGTTTTCGTCTGGCAAAACAGCGGCTCTGGGCGCGACTAGCGTGGTTTTAGTGGCAAGGGTAATTTCAGCTTGCACCGCTTCATTGAGTAGTAACTGCGCGGGTTTATCGGGTTTGACGATGATGTTTAATAAATGCGAAAGCGGGTCAACTTGGGCATTAATTAGCGTAATATGTCCCGTTTGTGATGAACTGGCGCGATTAATGGGTTTGAGCGTAACACTTTGATTTAATTGTAACTGTTCGATGTTTTCAGGTTCAACACCCAAAGTCACGCTGATTTGCTGTTGTGGCAACCATTCCAACAAAGGCATCGCGCTCGCTAAACGTTGTCCTTGCCCAACATGTAAAGCTGTAATAATTCCAGCGGTGGGCGCGGTTAAAATGTGCTGATGTGTTAAGCCCCGCGCTGTTAAATCACGGAGCATTGCCTCGGCTTGCACAACGCGCGTTTGTGCAGTTAATAATTCATGTTGCGTGGCAAGTTTTAAAGCAAGCCGCCCTTGTACTAAGGCTAAATCTTGCTTAGCGGCACTTAATTCTTCTTGCGCTTGGCTTAACGCTAGTTGCATAGTTTCATCGGGTTGCACGCTTAGCAAAGCCTCGCCTTGTTTCACACTTTGCCCTTGTGCAACATAGACTTTTATAATGCGGCTGGCAAAAGCCACGCTTAAAGTTTGCAAAGCATTGGGCAAAGGCAATACTTGCCCATAAACGTTAAGCGTTTGGCTTATGGTGTTATCAGTTAATGTTTGAGTTTGCACCTGCACAGAGGCTTGAATTTCTTTTTCGCTATTATTTTCAGATTGCTCCTTATTACAAGCTAATAATAAAATAGATAATAATAAAAGGGTGCATATTTTAGTTTTCATTGCTATTTTGAGAAAATTTAGCCTTTTTATCATAAAGACATTAAAAAAGTGATAGGCTGTACTATACAAAGCTTCTCTTATTCTATGCTTAATTAATGGCTAATAAATATAAAAAACTGTAACACAATAACATTATATAAATAAGTAGGTAACTAAAATGACCATAAAACTCGAACATGAGCGAGATAATTTAATCGTTATTCGTGGTTCTGAAGTATTAAAACGTGCAGAATCCGATGATATTAAAAAACAAATAGTCACGCTTATTAAACGTTATGGCAAGATGAATGTTTTAATCATTATTGAAAAAGATTTTGCTAATTTAGAAGCTTTTGCTAATTGGGCTGATAATGAAGATGATCGTTTTATTCAACAACATCTTGAACGATTAGCCATTGTCGGTGATTTAAGATGGCGTGATAATGCCTTATTATTTTTTCTAAATGGATTATTACCTTTTTCAATTGAATACTTTAAAGCCAGCGAAGAGATATTAGCACGCGCATGGCTGTTGAGTTAATAGCTTATAGACTAAGTGTCATTTAATTTAGTTGATTGCGTCTTAATAGATTTTTAATTTATCTGAGCAAAGACGTTGCGGTGCAACGTCTCTACAGGCATATAACCTTAAATTTAATACTAGCCATTTTAAAATCATTATGCCTAATAATAACGCACCTTTAATAGAATTTCTCAGCAGACTTGATAAGTCTAGTAGCTTTATACAATTATTAAGCTTATGCGCTCAACAAGCTATTTATATCATCACTGAAAATAATACCGTGCTGTATTGGAGCGCGGGCATGGAACAATTAACAGGGATTAATAGTGCTGAGGTATTAACGCAAACTGCACCGTTAGATTATCGTTTAACTAAACAAAATAGCAGTCAATTAATTAATTTAATTCATGCACAAGGTTATGAGATAACGCTTAAAAAAACCGTGAAGTTATTACAAGATACCCAAGGTAATAGCTTGGGTGGTTTTGTTTTATTAGAAAGTTATAACGAAGAATTACCTGTACAAACAACTACGCATAATAAACAAAACTTTCACGGTATTATTAGTCGTTCACCTGCCATGAGGGCGGTTTTTCAAATTATTGAAAATGCCGCAGAAACAGCGGCTACAGTATTAGTGCGCGGTGAAAGTGGTTCGGGTAAAGAATTAGTCGCTAAAGCCATTCATCAATTAAGTGCAAGAAAAAACGCGCCCTTTTTAGCGATTAATTGCGCGGCTTTATCGAGTAATTTATTAGAAAGTGAATTATTTGGGCATGTACGCGGCGCGTTTACAGGGGCAATTAAAGACCACACAGGTTTATTTCAACGCGCTCACGGCGGTACTTTATTTTTGGATGAAGTGGCGGAATTGCCTTTGGATTTGCAAGCTAAATTATTGCGTGTAGTGCAAGAAAAAAATTATTTACCCGTAGGCGGTACGCAAACGATTAGCGTGGATGTGCGTTTAGTGGCGGCAACGCATCGCTCTTTGCGTGAACAAGTTAAAAATGGGCAGTTTCGGGAAGATTTAATGTATCGCTTGCGGGTTGTGCCGATTTTTATTCCGCCTTTGCGTGAGCGGCGTGAAGATATTTGTTTGTTATTGTGGCATTTTATTCATTTGCATAACGCCCAACAGGTGCGCCGCATTGAAAAAATAGACCCTGCGGCAATGCGGTTATTATTGGATTATCCGTGGCGGGGCAATGTGCGTGAACTGCACAATGTGATTGAATATGCTTTTGCGGTGGGACGCGGTACGGTGTTGCGTCCTAGTGAGTTGCCACCCGAATTCCGCGAACCACAGCCAGTAGAATCACCTGTAGAACTGAGACATTTCAAGCTGTTATCACCCGAAGTTGAAGCCAGCGCGATTCGTCAAGCCTTAGTCGATAGTAGAGGTGCAATTACGCCAGCCGCTCGTTCTTTGGGGATGAGCAGAGCGACTTTTTGGCGTAAACGCAAGCTTTATGATTTATAGAAATAAATAGATGGGAAAACAGTTTTATTTCCAGAAGCAATACCAGTAGAACCTTTTATCTGAGTAATTATTATGAAGTATTTGGATGGAAAAGAAGTAGAAATTGGAGATAAAGTAGAACTTTGGAATGGTAATAATGGTGTCGTTGTTTGCTCAATAGATAGAGATGAATACTCAGAGCTTTATTCTAAAAATGATTGGGGATATTTAAAAGAAGGCGTGTTGATTAAATCCGAGCAAGCTGGATTAATTCATTTTGTTGAGGCAGACGAGGACTTAATACTATTGAAACGTTTTGAGGCAGGGTGATAACTCGCAAGGTGTAATCGGCGATAGCTATATTACATAGAGTTTTAGTCTTGAATAGACGTTGCAGTGCAACGTCTCTACCAAAAAACAATTATTTAATTAAGCTTAGTTAGTAGTCCTGCAATACGAATACTCTTAAAATAGAAAAATAGCTTAAATAAAACAAAAAACAAACAGAAATTAAGTGTAAAGAGTATGGGAAACAGTTTGTTTTAGAACCTATTAAACATCCCATAACAGAAAGCCAAAAAGAAATGGTAGATAAACTATTTTATAAGGCATTAGTCGAGTCGTTGTGGTATCAGAAAGATGGCTGCAACAAATATGAATGAAAGGTAGTGCCTCAAAAGAGTAGGATTAATACTATGCTGTCATTCCAGCAGGGATGCTGGAATCCAGTTACAGGGATGTATTTATAACAATTACCATCCGTGGTTTCTGGATTTCGGCATCCATGCCGTTGGACGTTCCTACTCTTTTGCAGCACTACCGAATGAAAAATATAAAAATACATCAAAGAATTAAAAGGTAAAGGTGAACTCATTGTAGAATGTGATGAGTAAGGTTTTAATAACGTGTTTCTCGTTTAGCTAGAAAAACTCTTTCTTTTTCTAAATCTATTAATAATTTATTGGAGCTGTTTTCTTTTTTATCCATTATTATAATTGTTTTCTTAATCTATAACTCGGCATTCCCTTTGCAGGACTACCGCAGGTTTTTTTATTATTCATTACAAAAACACAAGGTTTACATGTCAATTAATCTTATTACCATAGAAACTATTATTCGTGAAGCGGGTAATATTGCTTTAGCTTATTTTAAGGATTTAAAACATTTATCGGTGGATAAAAAAAGTCCGCGTGATTTTGTCACCGCCGCCGATATTGCCGTTGAAGCCTTTTTAAAAGAACAATTAACCGCACAATATCCTGAATATGGTTTTTGGGGTGAAGAAAGCGGACAATCTGAAAATCAATATAACCGCTGGGTCGTAGACCCTATTGATGGTACGCATTCTTTTGCCAAGGGACAGTATTTTTGGAGTATTAGCGTCGCTTTAGAATTAGAAGGGCAATTAGTTTTTGGGGCAGTTTTTGCGCCCGCTTTAAATGATTATTATTGCGCTGAATTAAATAAAGGCGCGTGGAAAAATGGTGAGAGTATTCACGTTTCTGATGAAAACCATTTAGCTAATGCCATGATAGGAACAGGTTTTGCCTGTTTGCGTAATTATTTAGAAGCCAATAATTTAGAACGTTTTGCGCGTATTGCCCAAAAAACCACAGGACAACGCCGTTTTGGTTCGGCGGCGTTAGATTTATGTTTAGTTGCCGACGGTCAATTAGATGCCTTTTGGGAGCAAGAATTAAATTTATATGATGTTGCCGCAGGGGCAGTCATTGCGCGTGAAGCAGGTGGGACAGTCACTGATTTTCAAGGTAATGCGGGTTTATTTCCCAAACAAGTATTAGTGACTAATGGCGGAGTTTTAGCGCAGATATTACCGTTAATGTAATGGCAAGATGATTAATAATGGTAGGGGCAAATAATGAGAGGGCAAATAATGTTGCCCCTACCATGCAATGATTTCGTAGGGGCAAATAATTATTTGCCCTTCATTCACGACAGTTGTCAGAAATCGAATAATTTATTATAGGCAATTAAATCATCTGCCCTAAACTAAACGCGCCAATATATACAGTCACAAAATAAAAAAACGCTAAAGCCAAACTCGCCGCTATATTAATCGCTAAGACTCTTTTTAAAATATTGGTTATTAAACAATAATACCACAGCAATAATAATCCAATACTGTAATAACTAAACACACTTTCGGTCAGGGTCAGCCAAACAATTAACGGTATTAATAATAATGATAGGGCATTGGCACAAAATAAAATAGCGGTAAATACCTGTATCATAGCAGGCAAGCTTTTATTTAAAAAAAGCATCAGACTAATAAATAAAAAAGTCAGTCCTATTTCTAAATTTAACTCAAAAAACGATTCAACCACATCATCGGTTGCATTGGCTTGCAGAATATATTCAACGATAAAAAAAAACAGGAAGTTTTGTTTAAAAAACTTCAGCGATCGTGCAAGTTCTAGTGGATTCGCTTGACACCAACATAAAGGTAGATAGTGCTTTAGAGTTTCCATAATAATTGATTAGGTTAAGTGATAACAAACTAAAGGTTTAAACCCGAAGAGTTCGATTCGTTTTTGGCAGTTTCATTATAACTGCTAAAACTGTCATTTAAAGCTTGTACTAATTCTTTGGTTTGCTCAGTTAATTTAGCCAAGCGTGTCTTGGTTTTCTTATTCCAATCAATTGGCTCACTAAAAGGTAATAAACTCCGCCAAAAGGTTTGGCTTCTGGTGAATAAATTACCAAGGTTTTCTAACAAACTTAATTCTTGTTGGCGTTTAATTAACTGATAGCTAATTAATTTAGCGTGTAATTTACTACCCAATAAATGCAGGGGTATCATAATCGCTAATAGCACAATTAAAATCAGCGGGCCTGTAATAGGGTCGATTAAAAACTCTAAAATGCCAATAGTGACTTCGGCAAATACTAAAAACGAAGCAAAGAATCCCAGAATAATTAAACTGGTCATATTGCTACGTTCTTTCCATAGCGCAATACTTTGACGCACTTCTGGCACAATCACTTCACCAATATCACGAATATTTTTATCCAAAGAATTTAATACGCGATAAGACCTATCATGCGCCACGTTAATCATACGTTGGTCAATTTCTGTAAAATCATTATTTGCTAAAGCAATAAATTGTCCTGTATGCAGTCCTAATGTGGCTAATTTACGTTGCCACAGGGCAATTAATTCATAGTTATTACTGCTTAAATTACTGGCAGGCACATCGACAATATAAACGAATTTATTATTGTCTTGATATTGACTAATAAGACCAATTAATTCTTTAACCTGCTCGGATTCTGTTTCAAATACGTCAGTGAATACGAATACTAAATCAGCGGTATTAATACTGTGTTTAGTCAGTAAAGTAACAACGGCATTACTTTCGGTGGTATTCATATTCGGCGCGTCAATAAATAACTTGCCTTTTAAATGCTCACTGTGAATGGTTTTTAATTCTAAATAAGCATTTAAGCGATTACCTTCACCTGCCACTTGTTGTTCAATTTTTTGGCTGATTTGATAAAAGGGATAACGCGGATCAACATCGGCGGCCGTTCCGGGTAATGTTGAGGGATTGCTTTGATTACTGTGCAGTAATAAGGTGAATTTGTGTTGCGCGGTTTGCACCCCTGACAGTAATTGCTCCGCGCCTAAATAGCCATTAATAAATTTGGCTTTAGCGGTCGAATTACCACCAATTAAAGTAATAATGGGCCACCATGAGTTTTTACTAGCGGTGGTGTCTTCGTTTTCAATTAAGCCTAAATCAAATTCTAATTGGTCGAGTTCATGGAAGAGTTTTGCGGCTTTTTGTAATACGGGATTGTCGAAAGCAACGTTTTTTTCGAGATTGAGCAGATATTTGCTCACTGTTTTTTCAGTCATTAGTAGTGAACCCCTGTTTGTTAGTTGTTATTTTTTTGAAGTATACACCGCTAGTTAGTCTCTAGCATAATCTAAGTAGGGGCGAATTTATTCGCCTAGTTTATAAGGCGAATAAAATAGCCCCTACAAGAATGAATTCGCCCCTACACGTTATTTTCTATCCACTTACATGAGGCTACGCCATGTTTAAGCATTCCATACAAACCTTGGTTTGTCGCGTTTTACTGTTTTTTTATTGAGCTATTCGTTGCCGTCTTGGGCGGCGTTAAATTCTGAAAATCCCCTCACGCAGGTGACGACCGCTGATTATCAAATTGGTGATGACACCGCTCGCTATAAATCCTTAAATAAAACCGCTATTCAAGGTCAATTAGTGTCGTTATATAGCGGTGAATCAGGCGATAGTGTGCCTGAGCGTAGTTATTTAACCGATGTGGTTTGGGGTGATAAAAATGCTGATACCCAAAAAAGCCAAAACATTATTTATTACAGTTTTAATGTCGGGCAATGGAAGCGCAAACTTAATTCGCAGACCAGCGTATTAACCCGCGCATTTATGACCCAACCGTTATTAGTATTTTTATCTGATACTGATAAAGCAGCGATTGCCGCGCAATTAATAACAACCCCGTTATTTGCTCAAGCGGTTAAATTATATAAAGAGCAGGTGGCTAATCAATTTTCAAACAAAATATTACTCAATGATTTTATTATGGCATTGGGTGAAAAAGGCGTTGAAAACCTCTCTGAAATGCAAAAACGCAATAGTGTTCAATCTCTACAAGTACAAACTAAAAAAATTGCTGAAAAAATACAAGGTTCTGCATTAAAAGCCCCGATAAAGCTTACATTAGATGGCGCGTCACCTTCATTTCAACTATTTGATGGTATGAATATGAAAGGCAATATAGGTAATCAACTTACCTTTAATAGTTATTCATCACTTTATTATGGCATTCAAACAGTCAGTGATTTTGAAAATGTCACTGATAATTGGTTAGATAATTTCACTCGCCATTTTAATAATGTTGATTTAATAGAGCCTGTTAGTGGTTGGTTAGATAAAGAGGCTATAAAAAATGGGCATAATGACAAAGAAACAACATTTGATTTAGATGCTATGTCATTTAGTAGAGATTTAAAAGTGACTAAAAATGCTATTAATGTTGCTGTATTTCGTAATAATCCCTATACCTACTGGGACGCGCCTATGGCAATGAATACTATGACAGCCATAGCGGTAGTGACTAAAGTTATTGGTGAAACAGCGGCGGCTTTTAATCCAAAACTAACTAAAGAATTATTCGGCAATTTAAAATCAGTTATAGATAAAACACAGGAAAAACTTAAATATGCCGCTTTAATTTATTCTGTGGTTAATGCGGGGCAACAGCTTATTTGTTCTTTAACAGAACAACATAACGGCATTTGTGGTGATACGCTCCAAAAAATAAATAAACTCGCAGGTATTTTAAGCAGTTCTATTAATGAAGTTGATGATATGGCAAGTCGGGAAATAGAACGACTAAAGCCTAGTTTTACTAATAATACAAAAACCTTTTGTTCAGGCGGCGGTATAGCATTAACGTTGGCTTCTAGCTTATTTACTGATATTTCAGACACCATTGCTAGCGAAGAAAATCAATTTAGATTTTTCTTATGTAGTTTTGATGCCGTAGTGACTCAAACCAGTTTAAAGATAATAGAACCTATTTTACCCACTGAATTTAATGCACTGAATAAAAAGTATAACTCTGTTTATTTAACGGCTGATTTTTTAAGTCGTAAATTTAAACGCTTTAACGGTCTTGTACCACCAGTAGAAATAGGATTCAGATTAGAAACTTTACTTTTAAAAGCTTCTATTAAAAAACCTATTGATTTTGAAGGCATAGGTGCAACACTTTCATTAGGCTTAAAATCGGCGGCAGATATAAGCCAGTTTTTAGATAACATTAAAAATAATAAAGTTGAAGCCAAAGAACTGACAGCCTATTTAGGCGAGGCTTTACAAGATTATTTAATTAAAAGTGGTAAAGGCATGATTGCCAATCTTACCTATGATTTATTAATGTCAATGACACCGGGTAAATGGGTGAAAGTGGCTTATGACGCAAGTAATGAAGGCAGTGCCTTATTATGGGATTGGTTGACTGACCCTAGCGTTATTAAATTATCAATGCAACGCAACAGCGATAATATTATAACTGTTGACCATTCTATTCCAGTAATGAAAGCAGTGCGTTATTTAAAAGTCCCCACTAATAACACTAAAATGCTTTTAGATACCAGTGATGATGTAAATGCAGAAGGTATTTTTGGTAAAGATATGTTATACAGCGTTAATAATAACAATCAGTTATTAGTTTATTCGGAATTTAAAGCCAGTGTTGAAAATCAAAGTGCTTTTTTGCAAACAGATAAGGCTAATGTACAGCAATTATTTAAAGATAAAAAAGTTAATTTAATGTGGCATGTTAAGAAGTTTAATAATTCTTCTGAAATAGCCAATATTCCTTATAAACAACGAACAGAAGCGAATTCTTTTTATAATCCAATCACTAAAAAAGCCAATTATCTTGATTTTCCTGTTTGGGAAGATAGTTGGATAAAATGGCTTCTTGGTAAAAGTCCGCTGATTAATATTAATCAAAACAACCCATTAAATAAAAAGATTTTCTCAACATTTGATAAGTATCAACAAGCCATCGATTTTACTAAAATCTATGATGTGTCTCTTTATGGGTTAATTGATAATCCCTTTGTTGACAATGACCCTTATCGATTAACGCATAAAACAACAGGCATTTATTCGGACTATACGCATATAAAAGTAACTTCTGGTACTCAAGAAGACCTGTATCAAAATACTTTTACTATGTATGTATTACAGGATTTAAAAGACCTTAATACATCATTAAACCTGCATTCACGTTTATATTGTGAAGCTAATGATAAGACCTGTATTAAAGACGCTGAATTACAATTGAACTTTAATGGTACAGATTGGAATGAAATGGGTAAAAATGGTTTATGGGCGGTTTGGGTAGATAATAGAGGTCTGCAAATACCCGATACTGAGCCTGTTTCATTGGGTATTATTAAAAACGGTGACAATAACACGCTACATTTACCCAAAAACTTAAAATCATTGCAACGCGATAACTTTTTATTAATTTATGATGATGTGTTGAATGGTTATATGCAACACTCAGGTAAATCTAAAGTTAATATCTTTCAAAAGTTATTTAATGAAACATACTCTACTGCTAAACGTTATCCAGCGTTGACTGTACGTTTAACTAAATTAGTTCGCGCTGATATTCCTTTACTTAAACCCGTAGACGCATTTCCTAATGACCCTAATTATTATTACGACAATGACCATGATTTAATGCCTGATGAATGGGAAATGGAAAATAATTTAGATACCTCCATTGATGACAGCGCGTTAGATACCAATAATAACGGCATTTCTAATTTGAATGAGTTTATTGCACAAACTGACCCTGTGAATTTAAGTGTTACTGTAGAAACAGGTGATAAAAAGGTGACTTTAGCGTGGCAAAAACCATTAAATACCATAACGCAATCTATTTGTTGGTCTGCTAAAGCAATTATTGACCGATTAAATTGTTTTGCTACAGGTAATAGTCCAACTACTTGGTTAGAAAATCAAAAAAGCCCCGCCATTATTAAAGGCTTGTTAAATGATAAGCTCTATTATTTTTCAGTCAGTGCCGAAGATAACACGGGTAAAATTATAAGCAGTAAAGTATTAACTGCCACACCTAAAAAACCATTCGGTTTAAATGATACAGGTATTACCACTTGTTCAAATAATAGTAGTAATAACTTGCCGTGTCCTGTGACGGGTTTTGCTAATCAAGACGCTGAAAAAGGGCGTGATGTTTCGCAAAATGATAACAGTAATGGTCATGCAGGGTTTAATTTCACAAAAATAGACAGTACGGGAAAAGTATTAGCGGCGAATGCAACTACTTGGCAGTGCGTTAAAGATAATGTCACGGGGTTAATGTGGGAAATTAAAACCGATGATAATGGTTTGCATGATAAGGATAATAGTTATTCTTGGTATAACCCCGATAATAGTAATAATGGCGGTTTTGCGGGTTATCAGAATAATGGTTCTTGTAATAATACCAGCAGTTGTGATACTAATGGTTTTGTTAATGCCGTTAATAATGCAGGTTGGTGTGGTTATAAAGATTGGCGACTGCCTACGGTTGATGAATTAACTGGCATTGCGAGTTTAGATAGATATTATCCAACGCCCAGTATTGATAATAAGTATTTTCCTGAAACACAAGTTGATAATTATTATTGGTCTTCCTCGCCTGTTGCTTATAATAGTAACAGCGCGTGGATAGTGGATTTCTACAATGGTTTCGATTATTGGTACGGTAAGCATTTCAATTACTTTGTTCGGTTAGTGCGTGGAGGACAGTGATTTTGTTTTTTGCGTTTTAATGAGAGTTGCGGGGGTCGAGTCGAATAAATTCGACCCTACAGATATTTTGTAAGGGCGATTTTAATCGCCCACATTTAATTGTAGGGGTGACTTGTCGCCCCTACACCATAATGGAGAATGAATGAAAACATTACCTATTTGGCGTGATGCCAACTGTTTATTAGTAGAAACAGAGCAAGCCGTGAAACATTTTCCACGTTATCATAAATATACCTTAGGTACTGAATTACGCACCCAAGTAATGCTGATTTGTCGGTTAATTAATCGGGCGTGGCGTGATAAAATAAAAGCCCAGTATTACTTAGAAAAATTAATTGCTAGCGTGGATGATGTTAAAATTCAATTGCAATTAGCCAAAGAATTAAAAGTGTTTCGTAATTTTGCTGAATTTGAACGCTTAGTGGTATTAATTATGGCGATTGGTAAGCAAGCGGCGGGGTGGTTAAAGGCAATTAAAGCTAAAGCATAAAGATAAAAAAGAGGCGAATAAATTCGCCCTTACAAACGATTAGTTGTAAGGGCGAATTTATTCGCCCCTTCAGTTTAAAAATCAGCAGTTTTATTAAATTAATAAAGCGTGTATTAAAATCACTGTGCGCCGATGAGACCTTTGTGCAGGGCTGTAGGGGCGATTTAAATCGCCCCTACAAGGTATGAATAAAAACTTTATTATGCTACCGTTAGGATGAATAATAAGGGCGAACTTCATCGGTTAAACGTTGTTGGTCTTCCTCGCCTGTTGCTAATAATAGTAACAACGCGTGGATAGTGAATTTCAACAATGGTAACGATAATTGGAACAATAAGAATAACAATAACTTTGTTCGGTTAGTGCGTGGAGGAGTGTGATAAAGAAACTGTAGGGGCGAATTCGTTCGCCTTTTAAAAACTGTAGGGGCGAATTCATTCGCATTTTAAAAACGAAAGTGAGGCGATTAAAATCGCCCCTACAATAATGTAAGGGCGATTTTAATCGCCTTTTTAAAAATTAATAGCGTAAGGTCGAATTAATTCGACCCTACAATTATATAGGTCATTCATTATGCCGCGTGATGATTTACTTAAAGGACGAGTTTCTTTAAGTCAACAAATTTATTTTATAACCAGCGTAACGCAACAACGGACACCTTATTTTGCAGATTTTCATTGTGCTAGATTAGTTATTAAAGAAATGAAACGCTTGCATGAAGAGGATTATGTACAGTCACTGGCTTTTGTCATTATGCCAGACCATATTCATTGGCTATTGACTTTACAAGATAAAGATACTTTATCGAATACCATTAAATTATTAAAAGGACGTAGTGCGCAACGCATTAAACAGTATTTACATTTGCCTACGCCTGTGTGGCAAAAAGCATTTTATGACCACGCTCTTAGAAAAGAAGAGGATTTAGTACAAATTGCCCGTTATATTGTGGCAAATCCGCTACGCGCTCAATTAGTCACACGCGTTGCTGATTATCCATTATGGGATGCGATATGGTTGTAAAGTCGAATAAATTCGACCCTACGCGTAATATTGTAGGGTCGAATTTATTCGACTTTAATTTAAAAGAACTCTACACCGCTTATTATCAATGCCGCCGCCATAAACGCCGCACATTAAACGCCCAACATTATGAATTAGATTTACTTAATAATTTATATACTACATTGCAAGCATTGCAACAACGGACTTATTGTCCTAAACGCGCGATTCGTTTTGTCGCACAAAAACCTAAAGCGCGTGAAATTCACGCCGCTGATTTTAGTGACCGCGTAGTGCATCATTATTTAGTACCGCAATTAGAAAAACTATTTGAACCGATATTTATTAATGATGTGTATTCAAATCGTTTAAATAAAGGCACACATAAAGCAATTAACCGCTTGCAAGCGTTTATGCACGCGGTGGGTTATCAGGGCTATTATTTACAATTAGATATTGCTAATTTCTTTAATAGCATTGATAAACCCATTTTATTTAAACTGATTCAACAACGTTTGCGTAAAGCCTTAAAACAGCACAAAATCAGTAATAAACAAGCCAATACTTTGCGTTGGTTAGTGCAGGTTTTATTGCGCCATGACGCGGCAAAAAATAGTATTTATCGCGGCGACCCTAAATTATTACAGCGTGTGCCTGCTCATAAACAACTAGGTTATGCTGGGCAGTATAAAGGCTTACCCATTGGCAATTTAACCAGCCAGTTTTTTGCTAATGTCTATCTTAATGAACTCGACCAATTTATTAAGCATAAGTTGAAATGTCGTTATTATGTGCGTTATGTGGATGATTTTGTATTGTTGGCTAGCTCTGCTGAGCAGTTAATGCAATGGCGAGAAGATATTATTATTTTTTTGCAACAACAGTTACAATTAAAATTGAAAGAATTAGCGGTGGCAAAACCGATTAAATCGGGTGCGGATTTTTTGGGTTATATTATTTACCCGCATTATCGTTTAGTACGCCGCCGCGTTATTGGTAATTTGCGTGAACGTCTCAATTTTTTTCAAACTCAGTTAATGAAAGGCTCAGTGCAGTATGGTTATAAAGTGATAGTAAATACTGAGTTATTAGCGCAATTACGCGCTGTAATAGCGCGTTATTGGGGGCATTTTCAACATGCAAATAGTCAGCAATTATGTCGAGCATTTTTTGTAAAGTATCCGTGGCTAGCATTATTATTTGATGCGCAGTTACAACCCCGTTATCAGCCCAATGATAAACAAATTATTGGTTATAAAAGCCAATTAAATTTTTTTCATCGTCACTATCCATTAGCGCAATTACGGGTGCAACGGGGTATAGAACAAGATATAAGGCGATTAAAATCGCCCTTACAAACTTTAGCTTGTAAGGGCTATTTTAATCGCCCCTATAATGAGCCGCCACTATGGGTAACGCGCGTTATTATTCATGAACAGGGTTATTTAAAAAACGCTTTAAAACGCCGAGTTGCTACACTGTTATTTATTCAAGCAGGTGTTGAATTATGCCCAATAAAAACTAATTGTTATTAAGGCGATTAAAATCGCCCTTACAGATTATTAATTATAAGGGCGATTTTAATCGCCTCGCTTTTCCATTACCTGTAGGGGCGACAAATTCGCCTCTTTTCCATTACCATCAGGAGTTCGCCATGCCCTTAAAAATACTGTATGCCTTATTCATTATAATTAATAGTCCACTATTAATAGCACAAACTTGTCAAACGACCACCATTACTGCTAGCACGCCTAACAATCGTTTTACGATTAATACTAACGGCACGGTATTAGATACTAAAACGGGCTTATTATGGAAACAATGCTCTGAGGGTTTAAGTGGTATTAATTGCGCGACTGGCAATGCGACTACTTATACTTGGCAAGGGGCATTGCAACAAGCACAAACTGTTAATAATGTGGGGTTTACAGGTTATAAAGATTGGCGCGTGCCTAATATTAAAGAATTACGCTCGATTACTGAACGGCAATGTTATGACCCTAGTATTAATTTAACCGTTTTTCCTAATACTATTTCTAATTATTATTGGTCTTCCTCGCCTGTTGCTTATAATAGTTACTACGCGTGGATAGTGGATTTCTACAGTGGTAGCGATTATTGGGACCTTAAGGATGGCAATAACTTTGTTCGGTTAGTGCGTGGAGGACAGTGATTTTGTTTTTTGCGTTTTGGGGCAAAAAATATTTTGCGCGTACAAATAAAATTGTATTATTTGAATGAATAATAACGTAGGGGCAAATTATTATTTGCCCTGTCACCAACCGACATAATTGCAGACAAACGGGGGCAAAAAATATTTTGCCCCTACGGAATTCGTTATTTGAATGAATTATAATGTAGGGGCAAATCATTATTTGCCCTTTCATCAACAAACATAATTGTAGACAAACAAGGGCAAAAAATATTTTGCCCCTACAATATTATAAAAACACCAATGGATTTTTAGTCACAGCGACCATAGCAATATAAACAAAACACGCTAATGCCCCTGCAAAAGCTTGCCAGCGTTTTGTACCCGTAGATTTAATAGCAATAATACCCAAACCTACATAACCAAATAACACAATTACTTTTGCCGCTAACCAACCATGTGTTGCCCATTCACCTTGAAAAGCCAAGGTAATACCGCTAAGTAATAAAATACCATTAATAATATGTGGCGCGATAGCCATGATTTTTTGCTGCATTAAAGGCGAATTAATTTCCGATAAATAAATTCTACCTATAAAACTGACAACCGATAATAAAACAAAACTCATGTGTATCATTTTAAGCATAACAAGCTCCTTGGGTGTGGCTAACTTATTTGTTAGCAAATAATAAATGCGCCATTTTATCGGCTTTGGTTTTTAAATAATCGATATTATCATTATTAGCTGTAATCTCAACAGGAATACGTCCCGTCACTTCAATACCTAAAGCGGTCAAGGCATTAATTTTTTGTGGATTATTGGTTAATAAACGCACTGATTTAATGTTTAAATTTTGTAAAATTAAAGCAGCAATGGTGTATTCACGTTCATCGGCTAAATACCCTAATTCAATATTGGCATCAACGGTATCTAAACCTGCATCTTGTAAATTATAAGCTTGCAGTTTTTTAAATAAACCAATACCGCGACCTTCTTGGCGCAAATAAATTAATACGCCACAATTAGCTTGTTGGATTAATTGCATGGCTAAAGCTAATTGTTCACCACAATCACAACGGCGCGAACCCAAAACATCACCTGTAAAACATTCAGAATGAATCCGTACTGCGACATTTTCTTGGTAGGCTACCTCGCCTTTAACTAAGGCGACATGTTCTTTATCGTCATAATTATTTTGGTAATAATGCAGAATGAATTCACCATACTGCGTAGGAATAGGGGTTTGTACTAGGTCTTTTACTTGTACTGTCATGCTCATCAATTAGGTAAGGTCATTTTAAATGTCATTATAATAACGCTTAACTACGCTTTTTATTGGCGCGGCAAAGGATTGTTATAAGGAATAAAGCCATTTTACTCCAGCTCATAGAAAAGCGTGTTGCTCAAAGTTTATTTGACTACAATAGTTACGAATTCCATAGAAAAGTATATCTTGACTATGTTCATCTAAACGCTTCAACGCGAACTGCTCAAAAGTAAAACTTAAACAGTCTGATATTCGCTCTGCGTTCGTTGAGCATTGCTAACTCTCAATGCTTCATTCAAAATATTTTTACTTGCATTAATATCACGGTCTAACTCTAAACCGCATATTTCACATTTAAATACCCTATCAGATAATGTCAAATCATTATCTTTCCAACCACAACAAGAGCAGGTTTTAGAACTCGCAAACCATCTATCAATTTTAATAATTTCTTTGCCATACCAATCCGCTTTATAACTTAATACATTATAAAATTCAGCAAAAGAAGCATCGCTGATAGATTTAGCCAATTTATGATTTTTTACCATACCTGCAACATTCAAATCTTCAATAGCAATAATATCGTATTCATTAATTAGTTTTGTCGTTTCTTTATGAATAAAATCTTTACGCTTATTAGCGATATTAATATGAATGCGAGCGACTTTTAAGTTTGCTTTTTGTCTTCTTTTTGAATCTTTCAATTTTCGAGAAAGGTGTTTTTGTGCCTTAGCGAGTTTCGTTTGGCTCTCACGAAAATACCGAGGATTATCTACTATCGTATTGTTACTTAAGGTTAAAAAATTTGTGATGCCAATATCTATTCCTATACTTTTTCCCGTTTTTTCTTTGGGGATTATTTCCATTTCAACTAAAACCGATGCAAAAAATTGATTACTTTTGTTTTTAGAAATTGTGACTGACATAAACTTGCTATTAATAGGAACTTCTCTATCAATGACAATTTTAATCTTACCAATTTTTTCTAGTCGAATACGATTATCTTTTAAACTAAACTTTTGATTAGGTAGTCTGAAACTTTGATTGTTATGTTTTTTTTTAAACGAAGGTCTGCCGATTTTTTTCTTTCTCGTTTTAGAAAAATAATTATTTTTAAAGGTTTTAAAATCCATTTCTTTTTGTTGCAAAGCCGCCGCACTTATTTCTTGCATCCATTTAAATTTTTTTCTAAGTTCTGTTGATGTTAAAGGCTGTTCTTGCTCAGTTAAATTTTTATCATATTTATTAAATATTTCGACATTATGATTCCATACAACGCGCACACAACCAAACGTCTTATTTAATAAGATTTCTTGTTGTTTAGTCGGATAAATCCGATATTTAAACGCTTTAAGCATCGTCATTATTATTATGTGTGTAATAAAACAAAGAGTATTATATAAGGTTTAATTAATTTTTAAGAATTTACGTTTTTTGATGGTACACTTTTCTATAAATTACTATGTTTTTTATATATAAAAGAATAACATACTATGGCAAGTATTCACCACACACTTAACGCTTATGACTACGCATAGTGACACTATTAAACGCCGTTATGACAGGCTAGCCCCTTATTTTGAAGGCATGGAAGCCGTGATGGAAGGTTTGTTTTTGCAACGCTGGCGACAACGTTGTTGGGAAAAAGTGGAGGGACATCATATTCTTGAAATTGGTGTAGGGACGGGAAAAAATTTTGAGTATTACCCGCCTAATGCCGCGATTACCGCCATTGATTTCAGTCCTGCCATGCTTGAGCAAGCAAAGCGCAAACAACAACGCAAACATACTGTAGTGGATTTACATTTAATGGACGCGCAATCCTTGTGTTTTGCCAGTAATAGTTTTGATACGGTGATTGCCACCTTTGTATTTTGCTCTGTACCGCAACCGTTAAAAGGCTTAAAAGAAATTCAGCGCGTATGCAAACCCAATGGACAAATATTATTATTAGAACATGTGATTAGTTCTAAAAAACCCATAGCTGGGTTTATGAATACGCTTAATCCTTTGGTGCTGAAATTGGTGGGAGCTAATATTAATCGTAATACGGTAAAAACAGTAAAAGGCTGTGGCTTTTCTTCGGTGCGTATTGATGAGCGGTGCGGTGATATTATTAAATTAATTGAAGCGCGTAAATGAAGATTTATAACTATCTAGTTTGCTTATGTCTGAATCAGGATTTTCAAGATTATAAGATTTTCAGGATAAATCCTGTAAATTCTATAAATTCTATAAATTCTATAAATTCTATAAATTCTGATTCAGACAATAGAATAATTAAAAAGTTAACTAGTTACGAGTATTTATAAAGCAATGTGTTAATAATAACGACCTTAGCATTTATTAGATTCAAAAAAAAGCGCGTATTGATTTTAAAATCAATACGCGCTTTTTTTGAAGCGATTAATAACTGATGTTACAAACCGTAGGGGCGAATCATATTCGCCCTCATACAGTGTTCGCGTATGATATTAGGGGCAAATATAATTTGCCTAACTTTAGTTAATAATAGAATAGTTACTGAGCGGGAGCTTTTTCTTTAATAGTAATATCAGCTTTGGCTTGCAAACTATTCATTGCCGCATTAAATTCACTTTGACCCAAAGCATTGCCAATATTCTTTTTGGCTAAATCTAATTGCTTTTTGTCTTCTTCAGTTAATACGCCATCGGTAACTTTATTTAAACTGACAATCACTTGTTCATCACTGGGCAAAGTCACTGTAAAGATACTGGGTTTATCACCCACAGGTTTTGGAGCTTTAAATAAAGCTTCGGTTACTTGTGGTGGTAAAGAACTCACATTGCGCGTGATACCTGCGGCTTGTTTTACGTCCAATTTATTATCAGTCGCCAATTTATTTAAAGGCTCACCTGCTAATAATTGCGCCTTAATTTTTTGCACTTTTTCGCTAGTTAATACTTTGGCTTTTTCTTTAATGAGCGTTGTGCTAATTTCAGCTTTAACCGCGTTTAATTCTTTAATGCTAGCGGCTTTTCTATCTAATAAACGCACCACCACTAATCTATCATTACCTAATTCAATCGGCGCACTGTTATTACCTTGTAATACTTCTTCGGCAAAAGCGGCATTACGCACTTTTTCTTCGCTGGCAATATCATCACCTTTAGCTTTAGTAAATAAAGCTGACTTTTTAATAGTCAGTTTTAAAGCATCAGCGGCGGCTTGCAAACTATCAGGATTTTCATAACTGCTTTCGGTGAGTTTTTCACCTTGTTCATAAAAGATAGTCTCAGCTTGAGATTTTTGATAACTCTTAATCAATTCATCTTTGACGCTATCAAAGGATTTAACACTAGCAGGCACTAATTCAGTGACTTTAATTAAGTGATAACCAAATTTTGATTTAACAGGTTTTGATACTTCATTAAGTTTTAAGCTACTGGCGGCAGTTTCAAAATCTTTTTCCATCGTGCCTACAGCAAATAAACCTAAATCACCGCCCTCTTTGGCAGTTAATTTATCATCTGAGACTTCTTTAGCTAATACTGCAAACTCTTTTTTAGCTAATTCTTGCGCGGTTTGCTCAGCTTTTGCTAAGGCTTGCGCCTCATTTTGTTTGTCATTAATCGCAAACAAGATATGACTAATTTTTCTACGCTCTGGGGTGCTGTATTGATCTTTTTGCTCTTCGTAAAAAGCTTTTAATTTCTCGTCAGTATAAGTGACGGTTTTGGCAATATCGGTCAATGCTAATTCAAGATATTCAACTGATATTTGCTCAGGGATTTGATAATTATCTTTATGCTGGGCGTAATAATCGGCAATTTCTTTATCACTGGGTTGCTCGCTCACGGTTTGTAAAGGCACAGTAAGATAAGAAACATCACGTTGTTGATTTTGAATTTTAAAGAAACTCTCAATATCATAAGGCGTAGTAAAACTGGTATTAATAATACTTTCTTGGAATTGTTCCATGACTAAAGCTTTTTTAATACGCGCCACAAATTCAATTGAAGATAAGCGTTGTGAGGCGAGTAATGACTTATATTTTTTCTCGTCATATTTACCGTCAGTTTGAAAATAAGGTAACTCTTGAATAAAGTCGCGCACACTATTATCAGCGGCTGTGAGTCCGCGCTCGGCAACATATTGTAATAAGACTTCGTCTTTAATTAATTTTTGCAACGCCTGTGCTTTTAAAGACTGTTCGTCAATATTCATGCCTTTGAAGTTTTGGGCATATTGTTCGTAGGCTCTGTTGACATCGCGTTGATAAAAATCTTTGCTGCCCACAGAGGCGACTGCGGGTTCTTGTCCATCGTTGATGTAATTATTAATGCCCCATAAGGCAAAAGGTATACAAATTGAGCCTAAAATAACCCACGACAGTGTACCTTGTGATTTTTCTCGAATTTTTGTCAGCATCGTTCTATTCCAAACATAATAGTATTAGCGAGGCAAAAAAAAACCTCGAACCCAAAGGTTCGAGGTTTTTTATGTTTTGGCGGAGCGGACGGGGCTCGAACCCGCGACCCCCGGCGTGACAGGCCGGTATTCTAACCAACTGAACTACCGCTCCAAAAGTCTGTGGTGGGTGCTGAGGGGTTCGAACCCCCGACCCTCGCCTTGTAAGGGCGATGCTCTCCCAGCTGAGCTAAGCACCCGACTAAAGAATCGTCATTATACAGCAATTTTAAAATTTGAAAAGCTTTAAATTAAAATTTTCAATTTAAACTCTTTCTAATCTTTAGAGCTGTAAGCAACAAAGACCGACTATTGTACAGCATCTTTTAAAGATTTACCAGCTTTGAAAGCAGGAATTTTTGCCGCTTTAATAATAATGTCTTCGCCTGTTTGTGGATTGCGACCTTTGCGTTCTGCTCTGTCTTTTACAGAATAAGTACCAAAGCCTACTAAAGCCACTGATTCACCTTTACTTAACGCGCCAGTTACCGCGTTAATAAAACCATCTAATGCACGACCTGCATCTGCTTTAGTTAAGTTGGCAGATTCAGCGATTGCATCAATCAATTCAGATTTGTTCATCATTCCCCCTGAGGAAGTTATTTTTATAAGAAACACCCCCACAGGAGTGGGGAAGGCAATTACTGCCTACCTTAACTCGCGCCCAGCGCGGTGTGTAAGGTAAACGAGCTGACATTGTGACATGGCAACCTTGAAAACACAATATCTTTACCCCCGTTGATTTTCGTGGCTTTGAAGTCTTTATGACAAAAAAGCCACCAGAAATTGTTAATGTGCAGTCAACGGTGAGTTTTTTACTTTAAGCGCGTCGCTTTCGGTTTTGCCAAGTTCGAGTTCTTCAAGGGCTTTTTTCTCAATAGGCAGGGGCATGTATTGCAAGGCCACTTCTAAGACTTCATCAATCCAATGCACGGTTCTAATATCTAAGTTTTCTTTGATATTGTCAGGAATTTCAACTAAATCTTTGGCATTGTCTTTAGGAATCAAGACTGTAGTAATGCCACCACGATGCGCCGCGAGCAGTTTTTCTTTTAAACCACCAATCGGCAACACTTCACCGCGCAAAGTAATTTCACCCGTCATGGCAACATTAGCGCGTACGGGAATTTTAGTTAAGGCTGAAATAATGGCTGTACACATACCTATACCCGCGCTAGGTCCATCTTTAGGGGTCGCGCCTTCGGGAACGTGAATATGAATATCATTATTTTGGAACACTTCGTTATCAATGCCCAAAATATCAGCGCGACTGCGAACGACAGTCATTGCCGCTTCGATAGACTCTTTCATCACATCGCCCAACTTACCAGTCGCCGAATGTTTGCCTTTACCTGCAATCACTGCGGTTTCAATAGTCAATAATTCGCCACCCACCTCAGTCCACGCTAAACCCGTGACTTGTCCGACTTGATCTTGCTCTTCAGCTAAGCCATAGCTATAACGACGCACACCTAAATAATCATTTAAATTTTCAGGGGTGATATGTACAGTTTCACGACTAGGTTTGAGCAGTAAAGCCTTGACGACTTTACGGCAGATTTTAGAAATATCCCGCTCTAAATTCCGCACCCCAGCTTCGCGCGAATAATAACGAATCATATCGCGCACTGTGGCTTCACTAATGGCAATCTCGCTGTCTCTTAAGCCATTATTTTTAATTTGTTTAGGGACTAAATAACGCAAAGCGATATTAATTTTTTCATCTTCGGTATAACCCGCTAAGCGAATCACTTCCATTCTGTCTAAAAGTGCAGGTGGAATATTCATGGTATTAGCAGTCGCCACAAACATCACATCAGACAAATCAAAATCCACTTCTAAATAATGGTCAGCAAAAGTGTGATTCTGCTCAGGGTCTAGCACTTCTAATAATGCCGACGCTGGGTCACCACGAAAATCCTGCGCCATTTTGTCAATTTCATCGAGTAAAAACATGGGGTTGCGGGTTTTTACTTTTGATAAATTTTGCAAAATTTTCCCCGGCATTGAACCAATATAAGTGCGCCGATGACCACGAATTTCCGCCTCATCACGCACACCACCCAATGCCATACGAATATATTTACGATTAGTGGCTCTGGCAATCGATTCACCTAACGAAGTTTTACCGACACCCGGAGGCCCTACTAAACATAAAATTGGCCCTTTTAATTGTTTAACCCGTTGCTGTACTGCCAAGTATTCCAAAATACGCTCTTTAACTTTTTCTAAGCCGTAATGCTCTTCTTCTAGCACTTGCTCGGCGAGTTTTAAATCGTGGCGTACTTTGCTTTTCTTTTTCCACGGCACGTTAATCATCCAATCGATGTAATTACGCACCACTGTGGCTTCTGCTGACATGGCTGGCATTAGCTTGAGTTTGTTTAACTCCGCCTCAGCTTTTTCTCTGGCTTCTTTAGACATACCCGCTTGAGCGATTTTTTGGGCGAGTTCTTCAATTTCATTAGGCACATCATCCATATCACCTAATTCTTTTTGAATGGCTTTCATTTGCTCATTCAAATAATACTCACGCTGATTCTTTTCCATTTGCTGTTTAACGCGAACTCGAATGCGTTTTTCCATTTCCAGCAAATCGACTTCACCTTCCATGAGGGTCATCAAATGTTCTAGGCGTTGTTCAATATCGGCAGTTTCTAAAATCGCTTGTTTTTCAACAACCTTTAAAGCAATATGCGCCGCCATGGTATCGGCTAAACGACCTAAATCATCAATACCTGCTAAAGAATTTAAAACTTCAGGGGGGATTTTACTGTTGAGCTTAACGTATTGCTCAAAAGAACTAATTGCAGTGCGTTGTAAGACATCTTGTTGCTGTTCTGACAAGTTTAAGACATCTTCTAATTCGGTGACTTGTGCGGCAAAGTAACGTCCTATTTGTTGATAATTCAACACTTGGCAACGCTCGCAACCTTCAACCAATACTTTGACCGTACCATCTGGCAATTTTAATAATTGCAATACATTGGCAAGTGTACCGACAAGGTATAAATCAGCGATTTTTGGATCATCGATTTCAGCTTCTTTTTGAGCGACTAATAATACCTGCCGTTGATTTTTCATTGCCGCATCGAGGGCATCAATAGATTTTTCTCTACCGACAAATAAGGGAATCACCATGTGTGGATAAACCACCACATCCCTTAGCGGCAACACGGGGATTAACCCTTCTGTTAGCTGTAATTCTGTCATTTATAGTTTTCCTTAATAGCAAGGTCTCGAAAGAAATGATTATGGGGGCGACGCTAAAAATAGCAAGCATCAACTGTAAAAATGCGTAGCAGATTTTACGCCGTTTAAAAATATTGTATGTTTTAAACGTTTAAATCATAGGGGATTAAAAACTTAAGTATCTCATTCAAAAGCTGAATGTTATTTTGTTGAAAAATATGTAATTCAATAATGATTTGTATTGGTTTTTTAACGGTCTGTATTTCTGATAAATACATCATTACGTTATTATTTTAAAAACGAGGTATCATTAGTATTAAATAACTCAGTAGTTTTAATTAGTAGCGTATAGCACGCTTACCAAAAGAGTAAGTATGACATAAAAATAATGAAGTATTATCGAGACTATTAAAAAACGATATAAGCAGTAACGATGGCATTGATTTTGAGTATAATTTTATTAAAACGTTCAATATGTTTTATTTTAGCTATTTTTTTCCAACAGCAAGAATGCTTTTGAATTCATTTTTCTCAGAAATAATTTTTTAATACATTTTATGTGTAGGGTTGGAGTCCGACCTGCGTTATGTACAACTTGAGTTAATAATATCTAAGGTTATCATGGCTAATTGTAACTTATTAAAAAACCTGTACTTTGCCTTTAAACATTTTTAACATACCCGCCACACTTCAAAAAATTTGAAATAAAGCTGGTTTTTTTTAAGAATTACTCTATAATGCACAGCTTACCAACGTTATCGATGCCTTGGTGGCGAAATTGGTAGACGCAAGGGACTTAAAATCCCTCGGTGGTAACACCGTGCCGGTTCGACTCCGGCCCAAGGCACCATACATTTAAAGGGCTTACGAATGACCGTAAAGCTCTTTTTTTATGCCTAAAATTTACCAATTAGGGTAAAAATCAATTAGTTATAGCTTAGCTATCATCAACTTCTTCTTAAAACCAACAATTGCCACAGGAACTCTTCGCGATGGTTTGGAAACCGCATGTCACTGTAGCCGCTGTTATTGAACGCGATAACCGCTTTTTACTCATCGAAGAACACACGCCCAATGGTCTGCAATTCAATCAACCCGCAGGGCATTTGGAAAAAGGCGAAGATTTAATCACCGCTGTCAAACGTGAAGTCCAAGAAGAAAGCGCGTGGCAATTTGAACCCGAATACTTAATCGGTGTGCAACTATGGCGCAAAACCCCCAAAAGTCCCACCTTTGTACGCTTTTGCTTTTCAGGGCAATGCCACAGCCACAATCCTCAGCAAGCCCTAGACACAGGCATAGTCGCTACTCATTGGCTCACTCATGCTCAAATAATAGCGCAACAACAGCGGTTACGCAGTCCTTTAGTATTAACCTGTATTGAAGAATATTTAAAAGGGCAACGTTATCCACTTTCAATTATCAGCTCATTACTGGCTTAATTTGCTCCCTCACTTTTAAAAGCGTTGCTTTAAAGTTTTAATTTTGACTATACTTTAAAACTTATTTTAAGTGCTTATATAAAAATATAACCATTACTTCTTTTAATAGGGAAGACAGTCATGCTACTTCATCGCCTTGTTATTGCCTCGTTTATAGTCCTTACAGCCTGTACATCGGTACAATTACCCGAAACAAAACAATTTCTCGATACCTCCTTGGCATTACAACAACACGCAACTGATGTTAAATCCGATATTAATTACAGTTATGAGGCAATGAAAAATGTTTTAAATGCAGTCGATTGTGATGCACCTATTCAAAATCATGACCCACGCAATAAAAAAGCTATTCAAAACTATGAAAAACAACAGCAACGTCTTGAAAAATATCGTAGCAAATATGAAAATCAAGAAGCTGAGTATCTGTATGAATTTGAAATACGTTTTGTCGTTATCAAAGCCATTAGTGATTATGCCTCACGTTTAGATGGTATTGTCCAATCCACAACCACTGAAGTAGAAAAAATCAAAGCGATACATAACGCTTTAGATACTATGTTCAATTTAATAGAACAAAATGCGTCTAAAACGGGACAATATGCACCTGCTGTTATTGCAGGTAGTAAATTATTAAAAACCGTTAATACTATGGTTGCCAGTATTCGCGCTGATATGAAGAATTTAGAAGGATTAACTTCATTAAGTATAGCCGTTAAAAAAGCAGGGGATGCCGTTGATAAATTTTCAGTATTAATGGCAAAAGAATTGCCCGATAATGACAGTATAGAAAGCAGAATTGATGCCTTTAATGTCCAATATAAAAACTGTCACGCCGCTGATTATAATTTTTATCAACTACTCAATGAACAAAGAGAATATTTGATTCATCAATACCGCTATTTTAATGACGCTGAAAGCATGGCGCAATTAAATGAAATGATGCAAAAACAGGGGGTATTATTAGATAAATCCGCAGAAAATCTTTTAGCCGCCATTAATCAACAACTGCTTTATCAAAAACCGTTTTATGAAGCCTTAGAAACTAAACGTCTGCAAACAGAGCAACGTTTGCAAAAAATACCCAGCTTAATGCGTGAAACCATTGCTTTAATTGAACAACTCGTAAACTATCATCAACAATTAAGCCAAGATATAGAAACGGGTATTGCCAACAGCGGCTTTAGTTTCGACAAACTAGACGATTATGTTTCGCAATTAAAAACTACTTTTAAATAACTTTTAAATCAGAGACGCAATGATGTCAAAACCTACTCTTGCAGCGTTACCTGCTAAAACCGCCCCTAAAAGTGATTGGCTTGACGCAATAAAACAGCGTCGTACTTTATTACGTTGGGCATTAGAAAATAAAGATGCTACTGCTAAAAAAGAAGCAAAAACAGCATTAAAAGAATTTATTGATAAAGCACCTGCTTTTATGCAAGATTTAAAAGATTTTGCGGGTGATGAAATTATGGAATTAGATTTAGCCAATTGGGATGAATTAATTGCTAACCTGAAACATAATGATACTGAATATGAAAATATTTTAAGTCAACTTAAATAAAGCTATTCACTTTTGTATAAAGGGAATACAGGTTTTTGTATTCCCTTTTTTTATTTTGAGATTATTATGACAATAATAGATTCTTTAACATGTAAACCTAAACATGAAACACCTGTTGTAGTCGGTTTATCGGGTGGCGTAGATTCTGCCGTGACCGCTTTGCAATTAGTCGAGCAAGGTTATCAGGTCACAGGTTTATTTATGAAAAACTGGGAAGAGGATGACGGCACGGAGTATTGTACTGCCATGCAAGATTTAGCCGATGCTAGCCAAGTTTGCGAAACTTTAGGTATACCTTTAAAAACAGTGAATTTTGCCGCTGAATATTGGGATGAAGTTTTTGAAGTATTTTTATCTGAATTTAAAGCAGGCAGAACCCCCAATCCCGATATATTGTGCAATAAACACGTTAAATTCAAAGCCTTTTTAAATTATGCCACCTGTGATTTAGGCGCGGATTATATCGCCACAGGTCATTATGCTAGAGTCTCTGAAAAAGAGGGCGAGTTTTATTTATTAAAAGGCACAGACCCCAATAAAGAACAAAGTTATTTTTTATATACTTTAGGTCAAAAACAATTAGCTAAAACTTTATTTCCCATTGGGCATTTGCATAAACCCGAAATTCGCGCTATCGCTAAAAAAGCGGGTTTTATTAATCACAATAAAAAAGACAGTACAGGGATTTGTTTTATAGGCGAGCGTAAATTTAGCGAGTTTTTACAACGGTATTTACCCACGCAAGCAGGTGATATTAAAACCCCCGAAGGTAAAACCATTGGTAAACATAACGGTTTAATGTATTACACCCTAGGGCAACGTCAAGGTTTGGGTATTGGCGGCGTAAAAGATACCCCTGACGAACCGTGGTATGTATTAGAAAAAGATTTAACTCATAATATATTAGTGGTAGGGCAAGGACATAATCATCCTTTAATGCTCCATACTAGTTTAGAAGCGGTACAATTAGATTGGTGTAGTAATAAACCTTTAATAGAATCACGCCGTGCTTTTGCTAAAATTCGTTATCGTCAAGCAGACCAAGCGTGTTTAATTGAACCTATTAATGATAATCGTTGCAGAGTTATATTTGATGTGCCGCAACGGGCAATTACTGAAGGACAATCAGTAGTCTTTTATGATGGTGAGATTTGTTTAGGCGGCGGGATTATTGAATCAAAAAGTCGCTAACACTTTTTAATAAAAGACCTAAAAAAACCTGCTAGTTTTTAAAAAACTAGCAGGTTTTTTTATAAGCCAATTTAAGGAATTGCTGTTGTTGTTTTAGCTTTTTCTACTGGCGGTTTGGTATTTATTATTGCTTTAGTATTACTAGTTGGCGGGGGATTGGTTTTTATTTCTTTATGCTCTGGCGTTTTTACCACAGGTTTAGGTGTAATGGGTTTTAGCGTAGAGGGTTTAATAACTGCTGGTTTTAATGGCACAGTTTTAATTTCAGTGCTGATTTCAGCGGGTTTTACCACAGCTTTGCGGGCTTTATTTGCCACTATCGCAGTCGCCGCGACCGCCGCCACCACAGGTGCTAGTGTTTTGACAGGCGTGACCACCGCTTTAGGGGCAGGCTTGGGCTTAGCAGTAACCACAGTGGGTGGCGGCGTAGTAGGCTTAACTGCTTTATTTTCAATCACTGGGACGGGTGGTACAGTAGCAATAATAGGCTCTGTGGGTTTATCGACACCTGTGAGTAGCGGTGATAAGGTCGGTTTTAAATATTTTAAAATTTGTACAGGCAATGCACTGGTGAAGTGATAATTTTCCGCCTCATCGCCTTCAATATAAGCGGTAATCACCCCAAAAAAACGTTCGCCAATAAAAAACGTAAAGGTTGCGGCTCTACTGATGAATTTAGATTCAATCAAACGTCCACCACTAGCCCAGACTTCTTTACGATGATCACCCGTTCCCGTCTTGCCACCAATAGCCAATAACTGCCCGTGTGCATCGGCGTACACGCCTTGCACCCGCGCCGCTGTACCGCCATTGACCACACCCATTAAGGCTTCTTTAGCCACTTTAGCCACTTCATGCGGGAAAATCTGCTCACCTTTATCAGCGGCTTTTTGCATTAAGGTTTCGTAAGGCGTGCCTTGAGCGTAATGCAGACTTTCAAAACGCACTGTGGGCATTCGCCGCCCATCATTTTGCAACACGCCCATTAAATCTGCCAAAGCCGCAGGTCTATCCCCAGACGCACCAATAGACGTGGCATAAGAAGGCGTTAGTGAATCAAAAGGATAACCCACGCGTTGCCATGCTTGATGAATTTCTTTAAACGCCTCCGCTTCTAACAAAGACATAATGCGTTTTTGTTGCGCATTTTTACGGTGACTACTAAATAACCAGCGATAAACGGCTAAACGTTGCTGACCGCTCGCTTGCATAATTTCATCTTGGCTGGCATTGGGATGATTAATTAAATAACCCACTAACCATAATTCTAAAGGATGGACTTTAGTAATATAACCTTGGTCTTGCAAATCAAACTTTTTAGGTGAATATTTCTCATAAAGTTGTTCAATATTTTCATCAATTAATGCCGCACGCGAAATATGTTTGCTCAAATACTCATTCAAAGCAATCACATCACGATTAGGATAAATCGCTTGATATAACATGGTTAAACGTGAAGGTTTAGCCAATACTTTCTGAGTTAATAAACTGACAATTTGTTCTTCAGATTTACCTTGATATTTTTTATAAAAACGTTGCAAATAAGATTTACCTTCTCTATCAGCAAAGCGTTCTAAATATTCACGGCGGCGTGGATCATCAGGACTTTCTAACCACCGAGCAATACCTTCGGGTTTATATAAATGATGATAAACAATTTCACGCATTAAACGAATAAAGACTAAATTGACTGAATCGCGCAAGGCAGTACGCACTGAAATAATTTTATTATCATCATTTTCATTAAAATTATTAAAATGATGAATACCACCGCCTGTAAAAAAGTATTCAGCAGGGCTTGCTGAATACTTTTTATCAATGGCGGCATTGAGTAATTCTTCTAAACTCATTTTAGGGTTTGCGCGTAGAGCTTGTACTACCCATTCTGAAATATAATCACGCGGATGCAGGTTTAATTGTTTTAATTGCGGGTGGCTATAGTTTTTATATTGTTGATAAACTTGATTGACTAATTCTAAATAATGCACCAAGGTTCTTAATTTAGAAGTCGAACCTAAATCTAAGCGAATCCCTTCATTAATATCTAAAGGCTGGTCATAATTATCTGTTTGTACGCGTAATAAATTACCCACGTCACTTTTTTCAAATAACATTAAGCTATAAGTAATGGGCAAAGCTTGCCCACCACCCCCCAGCATTCTAAAACCCACTACACCAGCGGCACTGGCTTGATCGGCTTGATTTAAGCCATGTAATACTTTAGATACCCCACTTTGGGTTTTATAATCTAAAGAAGTTTTAACGGTTAAATCTAAACGATCTAATTCATAATTCGATTTAACGCCTGTTAATTGAGCTAAACGAGTGCGTAAAATTGCTTGGGTTTTTTTCTCGGTGGCAAACACGCGAGGAATCGTATCAATGTTGGGTGGACGCTCATTAGCCACTTGCAAAGTGGCATCACGCAAAGCGGCGGTAATAATGCCTTGCTCTGCCATTAAACGTAAATAACTGTCGGTTAAATTTTGCAAAGCTTTAAAACCACGTCCTAAAAAATAAGAAGGACGGCGTTGTGATAATAATATATTTAATACTTGCCGATAAGCATGAGCTTGTTCAGAAGTAATCGCCCCCGTTAAATATTGTGGGTCTAATAATTGATTAATTTTTTTAAAATCCGCACCAAACCAATCGGCCAGTCCATCGCCTAAACCGTGAACTTCACCTGATTTAGGCGTTGCCGCTAAAGGCATGGAATTTAAATAAGCCAAGGCAATTTCTTGGCGCATTTGCCGAGTATCTTTACCCATTAAATAAGCACGCAGAGAAGCGGTACTCATTTGACGTAATTTATCAATTAAAGAATTAGTATAACCATTAGGTGAATGCCGATATTTTTCAATTTGCGTGGCTAAAGTGCTACCCCCCGCAGGATTACCTGTAATACCAATTTTACTTGCCATGACTTGCAAAGCGGCAAAACCTAATCTATCCCATTCAATAGCAGGATTAATAGTCGTATGGCTATATTTTAATAATTCTCTATTTTCGATATACAATAAAGTATTGAGAATTACAGGTGGAATTGATTCAAAATCGGGATAACCATTACTAGGATATAAACGATTAAATAACACGCGATTATTGTGATCAATAATGCGCAAGCCTGCCTGATTTTTTTCGTGATAAATATTGAATAAGCCATAATCAAATAACTCTGTCATCATCGGCGATATAGCGGCTTGCTCGGCAATAGTAAAACCCGCTTTTTGCAAACGCTCGATAGCACTGGGCAAACTGGTATAACCCAATTTTTGATCATAAGGGCCGTAGTGTGGATAACGAATCGAATCGCTTGCCCCTGTCACTAATTTATAACTGAGTTGCTGGCTAATTTCAGACAAATAACGGGCTTGGTATTTAGAAGTTTGCACTTCTTCGCGGATGATTTTGACTATCGCTAAGCCAATTAACAGCCAGCCAGCCACAATATAGAGCAGTAACAGTCGATGTAGGACGTGTTTTTTCTTCTTTGGCATAACAGGCTAATTTTTTAAGCAATGAGCAAACAAAAGGATAAGCAAAGCGCGGCGGCGTAAGCTTTGAGTCAGCGTGAGGTTATTAGAAGACACTTAACTTTTATTTAACAGATAAGGATTAGAGTTCGGGTGAATTATAATCGATTCAAAAAATCAAGCAGTGCTTTTTACAGCTTTTTGACAGTTAAGTAAGGCGGGGATTGGGCGGGGTATTGGTTATAGAGACCGATTCTATGCGTAGAAAGCCTGTGTCCTAAAGCGTACTCGTGGTTATTTTAGTACGCTTTAGTCGTCTTATAAGCCATCTAAGTTTATGCCGCTTGTGGCATTTGCGTTGCTGGTTCAAGTTGTTGATCGAGCAGATAATGACCTTCTTCTAACCAGCGAATAATCGATAATTGACCTGCATGATTTTCAACCAAAGCCGTACAACTTTCCACCCAATCCCCTGTATTACAATAAGTCTTACCCAATTCCATTTCAGTAATATCAGCGTGATGAATATGTCCACAAATAATACCGTCAACATTTCTTTTTTGCGCTTCTAAACTCAAAATATGTTGATAATTATCCATAATCTGCACAATATTTTTCACCTTTTGTTTTAAAAATGCCGATAATGACCAATAACTTTTATAACCTAAAAAATTGCGGAAACTATTAAACCAACGATTAATCACTAATAAGACTTCGTATAATTCACTGCCAATATAGGCAAGGCTTTTATTATTACAAACGATACTATCAAAACCATCGCCATGTACCACTAAAAATCGGCGACCGTCTAGCATTTTATGAATAGCATCTAATTGAATATCGATACCATTAAAGTGCATCCCGACATGTTGGCGCAAAGGTTCGTCATGATTACCCGGAATATAAATCACGCGTGTACCTTTTTTGGCTTTATTAAAAATACGTTGCACAATATCGTTATGTAACGAAGGCCAATAAAATCCTGATTTAAATTTCCATAAATCGATAATATCGCCCACTAAATAAAGCGTATCACTTTCAACGTTATCGAGAAAATCACGCAGTTGCTCAGCTTTACAGCCGCGTGTCCCTAAGTGCATATCAGAAAGCCAAATTGAACGATAATGTAGAGCCATGTCAATAATACTTATGTTAAAGTTATAAAGCTCACAGCTTAACGAGTGATTATGACAGGTGATTAACCGTTAAATGAAGTTTTTATGACGTTGCTTTAAGATAAAGCTTTAATTTTATGTAAAATAATTTTCTCTATAGGTTTTTATATACAGGGTTTTCATAACGATGAATTACTAAAAATATTAGAATTGTAGGGGCGAATTATATTCGCCCTTAATAATAAACTGTTGTACAAGGGCGAATATAATACGCCCCTACATTGATAAACTCTGCGCCGTTTTGTATAGTAATTAAATGATTTTGAAAAACCTGTATATTAAATTGAACTTGTAGTATTTTTGGGACTGCGTTAAATTAAAACACTAACTTTTCTTTTAACATAAGTCTATGACTACCATTACCTTAACTAATCTTACGCTTTATCCGATTAAATCTTTGGCAGGGATTAGCG